>JABEVA010000245.1 GCA_013044065.1 Phycisphaerae bacterium | reverse complement strand
TATTCGGAAAGCTCGCGCGAGTTGCGCTGGCCGGCCCCCCGCAAGATCCAATCCGAAAGCACATTGGCGCTGCCCAAAGCCGTTGCCGGATCCAGCGCTGCACCCGCCGGGACCATCAAAATCATTGCCGTCGAGCGAACATTGGGCACCTTTTCCGTCAAAAGGGTAAGCCCGTTGGCGAGCCGATGAACATGCTGGTGCTGGGCTGTTGCCGAGTTGTCGGCGGTTTCCGCGTTATCCTGGGTAGCACACATTCTCCTGGCACTCCTTAATGGTTCCCCGGCCCTGATTTTCGGCCCGGTCGAACTTGCCGCCTTGCCCCGCCCATGCCGCGCCTGCGGTCCGCCCGTCGGCGCAAGGTTGCCATGATAACGCAGCTTGGCAAGTTTTGTCTCGCCTCTCCACCTAACCCGCGCACCGGCTGCCGCGGTATTGTTTTTCGCTCGCCGCACCCGGCTGCGGCCTGCCCGGCCTTGGCTCGGCCTGGGAATTCCGGTACGCTGTAACGATGAGGTTCCCCTACCACAAAGCGTGTGCCCAGCTTGAACTGGCCCTACCGAGCGTCTTTAGCACCACGCGGCTTGTCGCATCGCGGCTGACCTGGCAGGACACCGCCGATATTCACACCGCCTTGGCGGAATCCACCGCGGAACTCAGCGTTACCTGCGATTGGGCCGTTGGCTCCGGCAGCGAAAAATTCTCGCGGCGGTTTGTGGCCGGTTTGCTGGCCGAAAATAAGCGCGGCCAGCGCGCGGACTATGTGGTGCGTGAAATCGCAGGCAGGTTGGCGGTGGGCATGGTCGCCCTGTGCCGAAACCGTGACCGTGCAGGAGATTGGGAAATTGGCTTTTGGCGGCGCAGCGGCTGTCGCGGAAGTAACTTTATGGCAGAGGTCGCCCGGCCCCTCATTTCGGTGGTGCAGCCGCAACTCCATGCCGCTAAACTACTGCTTACCTGCGACGAGAAAAGCACCCACGTGATCCGCCTGGCTCAGAACTTGGGCTTTGCGCAAATCGCCATCATTAACAACGAGATGGATAGCCATGGCCGGTTCCGGCAGGTGCTGGTATTTGCATTGCAACAAGGCTCGAAACATTTATCTTAGCGAAAAACTACAGAGGGACTCCGAGAACTTCCGCCGGCGCATCGGCAGGCCGCTTAGGCCCACCGCAACGGCTTGGGCAAGGCGAATGCCGCACGCCCCGACAATCCGCGCCGATTTTGGCCATCTTCAGGCAACGTAAATGACGAAGAAACGTTATACTAAAATAACTCCTGCGCAGCGGCGCTGCGCCAGGAGGGTTTGCCGCGGATAAAACCTGGAGCCACTTATGAGTGCAATTGAGCCATCAATGTCCTTTGACCGAGAATTTCGAGGAATTGTGGATCGGCTTGATTCGGCGGGAAGCCAATACCGCATGGCACTTATCATAGGTGCGGTGGGGCGATTTCTGGCCCTGGTCATTCCCGTGATGGTGGGCATTGTCCTGCTGGCCGGGGCACTGAACTTGCCGCACTGGTTGCGGTGGACGGCCCTGGCCTTGATCCCTCTGGTGGTGGCTGTGGCCTACTGGAAATTTCTCCATGATTTAATCTGGCAACGGCCCGCCTACGCCCAAATCGCCCGTTGGCTCGAAGAGCGCGCGGTGGAATGTCATTTGCCTCTGGAGAACTCTTTGATCAATGCCGTGCTGCTGGCCGGCGAACTCGACCGGTTAGGCAACCATGAATCGCTTGGGGCCTTGGCCGATCCGCGGGCCCGCTGGATTCCGGAGGTCTTGCGTGAAATCCATGCCGGCCTGCAATCCAAAGATCTTTCGTCTGTGGTGCCCTGGAAGCAGCAAGCCCGTTCCTGGTTGCCGGCGGGCTTATTCATTCTCGCCGCACTGGTCTTGGCTATTGTGTTCCCCAATAAGATGGCCCATGGCTTGGGGGTGCTTTCGGCCCCGGGCCGTTTTGTACCGCGGCAAGGCACCGCCCAGATTCTTTCCATCCTGCCCGGCAATGAAACCGTTCTGGCCGGCCAAAGCGTCAGTTTCATGGTCAACGTCCACGTACCCCGAAATCGTCTGGCCCTGGCCAAAATTCATCTTCACTTCAAAAGCGGTAAAACCGAAACCGCCGGCATGATTGTCTTTGGCCGGAACAACAGTTCGTACCGCTACATGCTGCCGAGTGCGGCGGAAAATATGACCTATATGATTTCCGTGGGTGGCACGCAATCCAGCTATTATCATATTTTGGTGCTGCCGCGAATTAAAATGAGTTCCCTGGATATCGGCATCACGCCGCCCGCGTACAGCCAGCTCTCGCCGCACAACGTGGTTTTAACCGGTGCCGCCGTGCAGACCGGCGCAGACCATGTGGCCGCTCCACTCGGCAGTGGTATTAAAATTGCACTGACCCTAAGCCATGCCCTGATGGGGGCGACGGCCATTTTGGACCAAGGCCATGGCCGAACCGTTTCCATGACCTCTGCGGATGGCCGGCATTTTGCCGCGGCTTTTGAGCTGTCGGCCACGACGGCCTTTGCCATTATTCTCGACGATGCCAACGGCGGAGCGTTGCAGCGGTTTCCATCCAATGGTGTGGCCGGAGCATCGTCCGGCGATCATTCCCGCTTTCTCATCACGGCCCTCCCGGATAATCCCCCCGTCGTGCATGACCTTATTCCCCACCGTAACTTAAGCGTAGCACCCGGCGATACCGTGGCCCTGCTGGGCGAAGCTCTCGATGATTATGGGCTAACCTCCATTCATCTGCAGGTGGCGACTGGCCGGACTACCCCGTTTGTCACCATTCGGCGCTGGCCGATCGGCAATGCGGAAAACGGCCGTCCCGCCACCCAGGCCAAGGTGAAATTCGCCCTGGCCCTTCCCGCCGCCACCTATCCGGTGGGAAGTCTGGTTCGCTACCGCTTTACCGCCACCGACAACCGCAATCTGGATCTTGACGGCCAACAACTCGGGCCTCAGAGCACCCGCGGGCAGGTGTACAGCGTACGTATCATTGGTGGTACTGTGGCCAAAGGACATCAACAGGGCCTGTGGTTACGGCTGGAAGGGCGGTTGCAACGCATGTTGGCCATCCAGCGGCACTGGCGGGATCGGGCCAATGTGTTCTTCAACGGCATAAAACTCCCGGCCGCACACGCCTTGGCCGGGCAGGTCTATACCGGCCAAAAGTCACTACTCACGTACATGGATTCCACCACCAGCCACTTTCCGTTTACACCCTCGATGGAAATGATCCGCCAGGCCCTGGATGTACTTTCCCATGGCGATGCCCGTACCGCGCTGATCCGAGCCCAAAACCTGACGGCGGTATCGAGCGTTGGGGGAATTCCGATATTGGTGCGCGGCTTGCACCACCATCAGGCCAATGTCATCACCGCCCTGAAGGCCCTGCTGGCCCTGGCTTCCAATCACTCCACCCAGGTTGCTTCACTGGTTTCGCATCAGGGCAGTTCCTTTCCCAACACCGGCCGACAGGCGTGGAAAAATCTGGCCCTGGAGCTTAAAAAACTTGAAAAGCAGCAGCGTGATGTGATGAACATGTCCGAGCGTCTGGCCGCCAAGCCAGTCACGCAATACGATGCGGCCGACAAACACAACCTTAAAAATGTCGCGGCCATTGAAGATAAATGGAGCAAATTCCTGAATCAGTCGCTGGTTAACATCAGCAATCTTACCGAACAGGATTCGGCCAACGCTTCGCTGCTCGACGACCTGGCGGGCCTGAAAATTGCCTTGGCCATGAGCAAAAACGCCCTAAAAAACAAAGCCATCAAAATTGCCACGCCGCTGGAACAGGAAGGTCTGGAGGATGCTAAGAAATTATCCTCCAACATTGAAAAATGGCTGCTCCAGCAGCCCGATACCTACAAATGGGAAATGGAAGAACCCGTGGCCCAAAACGATGTACCCACCCCTCCGCTGCCCGCGAAATTGCAGGACATGATCGGCAAACTGCTTGAGCATGAAGAGGATCTCACCCATTCCATGGAAAGCCTAGGCAGCAAATGGAATGATTCGTGATGGTAATGCGGCTCTTGATGACACGATGAAAACGGTTCCAAACACGTACAATTGCGAATTGACACG
>JABEVA010000030.1 GCA_013044065.1 Phycisphaerae bacterium | reverse complement strand
GTGCTAATGGCTGTGATGACCAGGGTTTGCTTTTGCAGCAGGTCGGCGGCGATGAGGCGGCGTTGGGCTGCGGCGGCGGCGATAGGGCCTTGATTTTGATTAAACACCGGTAGAGCCATGGTCAGCCCCAGGGTAAATTCGTTGGCCCCCTGATTGAAGCTGTAGCCAGGCCCCAGATGAATATCCGGATATTGGCGGGCCACTTGCAGTTTCAGTGCGGCTTGGGCGGCTTGGTAGCGTGCCAGCAGCGATTGTATATCCATGCGATTGAGCAGCGCTGCCCGGATGAGCCGGTGCAGCTTGAGTGTTCGCACCGGAGGCAACCGCCACAGGCGTGGAAAAGACCATTTTACGACCACCAAAGCCCGCGCCGGTACCGACAGCGCCGCGGCCAGCCGCATTCGCCGCCGTTGCATCACCCCGCGCGCCGCCAGCAGGGCCAAAGCCGCCTGACGAGCCTGAATTTGGGCGGCAGTATAGACCGGACGGGAAATGTCGCCCGCCTTAAAACGGGCCTGGAGCAGGGATAAAATTGAACGCGTATCCGCCGCCTGACCGGCCAGCAATCTGGTTTGCCGACGGGCATAAAGATATTCAAGAAGTGCCCGGCGTATTGTTTGGCGGACGTTCCAGGCGCTTTGACCAAAATTAAAGCGGCGCGCGTGGATGAGGGCCGCCGCCTGCGCCATGCGATCCGATTTTCGACCGGCGGTTTCAATGGGAATATCAAAGTTAAACCCCAAAATCCACGGCGACACGCCCGGCCCGGCCTTGGCCGCATACGTGGGCGATAAACCGACGGTGGGGTTGGGTGATTGGGAGGCGGTGATCAGGTGAGCCTGAGCCAGCGCAATTTGCGCCGCCTGCACCCGCAGGGCGGCACTGTAATACCAACCTGTAGCCACCAGCGTGCTTAGGCTTTGTCGGTGTGGAAAGCCGGGCCGCACCTGGATGGGTTGGTCGGCCATGAATTTGCGAAGGTGCGGATTGGTCAAGGATCTATGTTGAAACTGCCTGTGGAAGGCGGCCGGTTTTAGCGGTTGGGCATGGTATTGGGCGCAGCCGCCCAAGGCCAAAAGCCCCGTCCAGGCCGCCGCTCTGTACGCGCGGCAGCGCTGTGGTTTAAGTTGTGCCGGAAAAATCATCAGCGGATTAGTGTCCCTTTCCAAATAGCTTACGCGGCCGATGGGGTGAAGGTTCAGCTTCGATTTATGCCGTGATGATAGTGCGATGAAGCCTCTGCGCCAAACCGGCAGAGATTCAAGGCTGCGCCCAGTGCTGTGGCCATGCGCTCATCCGCCCGGCCCAACGGAGACGAGCCGGCCACGCGCTGGGATACTCTGCCCGGGAGTCAATGGAAAACATCTTGTTTCAGGCCACCGCCATGATGTCGGCCAGGATGGCCAACTCCCAACGACCCACCCACCGCACCGCCTCACCTGTGCCCGTCATTGATTGTTCATTCATTATCCCCACCCATGGCTGGATAACTTAAATCCAGAGAATGCCCGTACCGGGTATGACCGCAGGCGCTGGCCGACCGCGGCGAAAATCCGGACGGCAATGGCTCGTAACTGTGTCACAACAACCTTGGATTTGGAGAAACAAAATGAAAGTCAAATTTTTGAAAGATTATCTGGGCCATCACAAGGACGCCGTGCTGGATATTGCCGACGACCAGGCCCAACCGCTGCTTGATGCGGCAGCCTGCGAGGCGGTGGAAACGCGGCCGGAAGAACTTGACCAGGCGGTGGCGGCCATCCAGAAGTCGATGAACGAACAACTGGAAACCGCCGCCCAAAAAATCACCAAGCGCGTCATTGAGCAGGTTTCCAAAGGCATCTCCGGGGTGCGGCCCAACATTGTCATCGGGCCGGACCGCGTGGACCTGGACCCCACCGGCGGATTCAAAAATCTCGGTGAGTTCGCGGCCGTGGTGCGCAAACATTCCCTGGGCTATTGCACCGATGAACGCCTGAGCCGCATGATTGTCAAGGCGGACGGCATGAATGAAACGGCGCTTTCCGATGGCGGGGCCTTGGTACCCACCGAATATGCCAACCAGCTTTATCGGGATGTGCTGGCCGAATCGGTGCTCTTTGACAAGGCCCGCAAATATCCGATCAACCTGGGCAATTCGCTTTTTATTCCCGTGCGTTCCATGGCCGATCTGGGCGTCACCGCCGCCAGCGGCGGTTCGCTGGGCACGTGGTTGACGGCGGGGGGCGTTACCGCCGACGGGGTACCCATCACCGCCCAAAAGCCGGTGTACAGCCGGGTACAGATGACGCTCAACCGCTGGGGGGCGCTGCTTCCGGTGACTGACGAGTTGCTGCAGGACAACAATGTGGCGCTGTCGAATTTCATTCTGGATGAAGGGGGCGTCGCGTTGGCGTGGGACTTAAACAACGCCTTTATCAATGGTTCCGGCCAGGGCCAGCCCCAGGGGGTATTGGCGTCGCCGGCCTTGATTACGGCGGCACCCGATCCGGCCCAGACGCCTTACACCATCACCTACAGCAATCTGGTGAACATGAAAAGCCGACTCTGGACCATTCGCCCCGGCGATCTCTCGGGCGTGGTCTGGATCGCCCATCCGGATTGCGAAGCCCAGTTTGAAGAGCTCAAGGATGCGGCGGGCCGCAATTTGTATTTTGCGGCCGGCACCATCGGGCAAACGCCCAACGCCAAGCTGTTCGGAATTCCCGTGGTTTACTCTTACCACTGTGCGGCGGTGGGCAGCATCGGCGATGTCATCCTGGCGGATTTCAGTCAGTATTTTGTATCCACGAAGGTGAATGGCGGCCTGGAAACGGCCATGTCGATGCACCTGTACTTTGATTCCGCGGAAGTGGCGTATCGCATTGTGTACCGTATTGACGGGAAAGTGGCCCGCCAGGTGCCATTGACGATACCCAGCAGCCCCAATACCCGCAGCGGCTTTGCGGCGCTGGCACCACGACAAGCCATCAGTTGATGCGTTGGGGCCGATGTCGGGCCGGAGAGCGGGCGGATGGTCAGAGTCATCCGCCCGGCTTTGGCCCGGGCCGGGAGTGATTGAGCAATGGGGCCACGCCAGGCCCGGAGGGAATCAGCCATGCCAACAATCGCCGGGGTAGAGTCCGGCATGAACTTATTGGTGCAATGGTCGCTGGTGGGCGGATTTTTAATAGGCCTGCTGGGCAGCCTGGTCACCGCCGCCGGATACGTATCG
>JABEVA010000244.1 GCA_013044065.1 Phycisphaerae bacterium | reverse complement strand
TCCTGATTTCTGACTCCTGCGGCCGCAGCCGCGCTGTTAACCGAATGTCGGGGACACCGTTGTTCGCAATTTAAGAATGCGGACCTCTCGGCGCTTATCAGGTTTCTGATGGGCTAAGGTCAATGTGCAGGTCATGGAGCTTAAGCATGTCAATGGACTTGGGAATGGCGGTTTTGCGGCCAAATTACCACGGGGATCGCATTGCGGTGATGGAACATCCGCGGGGGTTGTCGCGCCAGGCAATCTGTCATTTCAGCGGAATTGATCCGTTACGAGAGCCGCAGCGTTTGAATGAGGCTTTTCGGCGCGTCACGCAAGCCTTCGAGATTGACTTGTTATGGGGCGACGGTTTGCCGACCAACGCCGCTCCACCGGATGCTCCCAGTGCCTTGGGTTACGAGGAGATTTTCGACTGGGAAGACGGGCAGAGCGTCAAAAAAACGCGGGATGGTTTGGAGGTGGTGCAATGGGGAATTTTCGGTGCGGTCCACCAGGAAGACGGACGACACTTCGTACATGTTCCCAAGCCGCGCACTCTGGACGAGGCTTTGGCCTTCGAGCCATTGCAATACTTTCCCAAAACGGTGGACCAATATCGCACAGATTTCGCGCGGCAATACCAACACATGCTTGGGAGTGTCGGTACTCTCGCCTATCCCATCCCTCATCATTACACCACCTGTTTCCATTGGCCGCTGGCGATTTTCGGTTTTGAGCTGCTGTGTGCCGCGGGGATGCAAGAGGATGCTTTTGGCCGGTTGATGCAGCGATTCGCGGAAATCTCCGTGCGGATTGCCACCGCATGGTCACAGGTGGACGGGCTAAAGGGATTTATTTTTCACGATGACCTGACCATGACCAGCGGCCCCGTTTTCCCGCCAGCCTGGTATCGGCGGCATATTTTTCCGCATTATCCTGCCATTTTCGCCCCGCTGCGCCGGCGCGATGTTCCCATCATTTTCACCAGTGACGGCAACTGCTCCGCGTTTGTCCAGGATATCTTTGCCGCCGGGGCAGACGGGCTTAACTTTGAGTACTTGGTGGATTTGCCACTTCTCGTTCGGGATTATCCGGATAAAATTTTAATCGGCAACATCAACAGCGCTACGCTGGCCAATGGTTCCATTCCGGAAATCCACCGTGAAGTCACCCGCTGCATGGAGGCCGGTTGCCGGGCACCACGGTTTGTCGCCAATATCGGCGGAGGGTTGACCCATACCATGTCAGTACGGAATTTGGAGGCCTATCTGGCGCTGCGCCGGAAATTATGCCGTCGGCAGGAAAACGGGGTCAGGGACCGTTAATATCGGCCGGGTTGCACTATGTATGTAACACCGCCATCTTGCTTGCCACCCAATTCCATTGTTTCGCTCGGCTATTCAATCTCAGCCTTTCAGGCTCACGGACGCGCCAGTTAACCGCTGGTAAAGAGGCTGCCCGTGGAATCTTGATCGAAGCGGGCACACGCAAGTGAGTAGGAAAGTTGTACTGTTTTTGGCCCGGCGCCAGCATCTCAATGCCTTCCCGAAAGCTTTCGGCGCTGGGCTAAATGATGGCGCAACAGAAAGCAAATAAAAATTGGCAGAGCTTTTTCATCCGGCCATCCCAGCCCTAATTTCCGCCCGGCATGTTGGGCCAGTAGAAATACCAACCCGCCCATTCAGAATTCCACGTATCCACCCATGCGTGGGCGGGGTCGGTCTTCGGATTCACGTATACCGGCGGCTTGCCATGCTCACTGGGTTGCAGTGGCGGGGTGTGGGCCTCAGCCCAGTTGCTGGTGGTCAGGTTGGACGTCACTTTGCCAGACACTGGGTCGTAATAACTGGGATGGTCAATTCCCGCCACGTGGCCATCAGCATAGAGAATATTTTCAAACGCGGCCTGCTGTGGATTGGCTAAACTCGGATGGTTAATCAGGTAAAGGTTTCCCTGGCCGCCGCCACCACCCCAGGTCACGCAATCCGCCGCCAAAATATCGCTGGGCTTTCCAAAGGCGGTGGTGGCGGGTTTGTTTTCGCCATTGCCCCAGGCCAGTTGGGTAGAACTCGGGGCATTGTCATTAAAGCCGTTGGTTAAAATAATACCCGGTTGCGACCATCCGGAGGTTTTATATTCCTGAAAATTTCCGGGCTGGCGCAGCAATGCCCCGGCCACGTAGGCATAGGTGGTGGTAATCATGTATCCCCAATCTCCGGGTTGATAGCAGGCGAAAAGATCATCGGTGAATTGGCAACTGGGGCAAATCATCCATGGGGCCAAGGTAATTTGGGGTTCCGCGCTGGCGGGTAAATAGTAACCGGTTTGGGTGCTTAGGTTTTTGGGTAATCCGCCGTCCACGCCCATGGTGGTGGGGTCCATGCCGTCCTGATCTGGCTGCAGGCACAGAGGCAGGGGAAGGCCCTCGTTGGCGGAGGCAATGGGGGTGGCATCGGTAAGGCCGGTGACGTGGCTGCTACCATGCGCGGAAATCTCCGTTTGAAATGCCGTGCCGAAATAGCTGGAAATGGTTTTGGTGGTATAGCCGGTGCCCCCATATTCCAGAAAGGTTGAATAAGGCGTACCGTAGCGCAGCCATGCCGCCCCGGCGTTGACCTTGGTTTGGTTATTGGAATCCAAATTCAACCCCAGCGGGAATTGCGTGGCCACCATGGGGTCGGAACTAAGCCAACTGGGCAGGCCATTGGCATGTTGCGGGTTGCCTTCGCCAAAGGCCCAGGAAGTGGGAAAATAGCCGTGGTTATCCTCGGAAAAGCTTTGGGCCACCAGTCCCCACGTATGCATATTAGCCGCGCACAATGCCCGATTGGCCAATTCCCTGGCCCGCGAAAGGGTGGGCAGTAGCAGGCCTATGAGGATGGCGATAATGGTCATCACCACCAATAATTCCACCAGGGTAAAACCGTGTAGGGGCTGGCGGCAGCGGTTAAACTTCCGCAGTGTGTATGACTTTTTACAACCCCTGACACGGAGATACGTATTATGCCCGAAACTACCATAACTTTCAAATCGTTCGTTGGTGTTGATCTTCATAAGTCCACCGTTACACTTGTTGCCGTTGATCCAGTCGGTAAAGAAATCCAGTCATTAACCTG
>JABEVA010000243.1 GCA_013044065.1 Phycisphaerae bacterium | reverse complement strand
GTGCCAAAGCTTTGTCCGAAATTTTGGCCGCTGGCGATGCATCAGCGACACGCATACCCTGGCTCTGGGGCTGCCAGTCCCAGGCTCTGACCAGCCGAGCCGCGACCGTAAGCAATCGCTTGGCAGTGCTCAAGTTATTTCTGCCCGGTCCCTAGGCTTGACAAGCCCCGTCAGGTCGTCTGAAATGGCCAACGGCGACGCGGTCAAATTTTCGACAGGAGCTTTTCTGAGCCAGACGCTGAATCTTCTTAAAACCCCTTTCCACGAATTTCACGTGAGCCAGGGAGCGAGAATGGTCGATTTTGCCGGCTGGGATATGCCGCTGCTGTATCACGGCATTATCGCCGAACATCAACACACCCGGAAATCCGCCTCCGTCTTTGATGTATCACACATGGGGCGTATAAAATTCACCGGCCCGGATGCGGTGATATTTCTAAATCATCTCCTCACCCGCAACATCGCCGGTGCCACCGTGGGCCAGTCATTGTACTCGTTGCTATGCAATGAAAACGGCTGCGTGCTCGATGATGTCATCGTTTCGCGTCTGGAAAAATATCACCTCATGGTTTGCAATGCCTCCAACCGCCTCAAGTTGCTGGCTTGGTTTGACCAACACCGCCCGGGTTTTGACGTACAGATCAGCGATGAAACTCTGCAAACCGCCATGGTTGCCCTGCAGGGACCGAAAGTCATTGAGTTGCTCGATTCCGTTTTGCCTGAGCCGGTGTCCGGCCTCCAGCGCTATCACTGCATGGTGCAGCGCTATATGTTTGTGCCGTTCACTGTTTTTCGCAGCGGTTACACGGGAGAAGACGGCGTGGAAGTGATTTGCGGCAATTCTGCCGCCCTGATGGCAATTAAGTTTTTGTTGAAGTCCGATGGGCAAGGTGCCCAATCCCTGGTACAGCCGGCTGGGCTGGGGGCCCGCGACACCCTGCGCTTAGAAGCGGGAATGCCGCTCTATGGCCACGAACTTAGCGAAACCGTGGATCCGATTTCCGCAGGCTTGAGTTGGGCGGTCGCCAAGGATAAAGATTTTATTGGCTCTGGAGTGCTGGCCGGATTGCTGCAACATGGGACACCCCAAAAGCTAATTGGTCTGCTGATAGATTCCCCCCGCACCCCTCGGCAGGACATGCCGGTGCTCAAGAACCAGAAACCCATTGGACGCATCACCAGTTCCACCGTCAGTCCCACCCTGGGCCGCACCATTGCCATGGCCTACGTGCTCTCGGAATTTGCCCAACCTGGCACGACGGTGGAGGTTGATTTGCGTGGTACCCCCCTGCCCGCCACGATTACCAAGCTGCCGTTTTACAAGCGGACGGTTTAACCTTATAACAATCATCCGATAAGGAGTTGAATTCCATGCCCTCACCTACCGATCGCTTTTACACGCAAACGCACGAATGGCTTAAACTCCAGGGCGATACTGTTCTGCTCGGTATTACACGCTTTGCCGTGGATGAACTCACCGATGTCACGTTTGTCGAGTTGCCCGCCGTCGGAAAGCTCCTGGCGTCCGGCAAGGCGTTTGGCGAAATTGAATCGGTCAAGGCCACCAGTGAATTGTATTCACCGGTAGATGGCGCGGTGGTGAAAATTAATGACGCCGTGAAAAATGATCCCAGTACCATCAACACCGATCCCTACGAAGCCGGCTGGCTGGTGGCGGTAAAGGCGGGGCCGGTCGATACCTCCGCGTTTATGTCCGCAGCCCAGTATGATGCCAAATTCAACATTCATTAAGCCCCGGGCTGCGACCATCCGAGCCGCGACCCCAAGGAAGCGGGTAGCAGTGCTCAAGTTATTTTTGCCCGGTCCATTACCCTCGCTTATTGTGCGACATATCCCATCCCACACCAGCCTGCTCTAAAGCCTGCCGCACGTTCAATGTAAGAAATGTCGCCGGTCCGTAAAGACCAAAGCCACGCCATGCCGGTCGCACAGGTCGATGGTTTCCTGATCGCGTTTAGAGCCGCCCGGTTCAACCAGGCATGTGATGCCGGCCTCAATTAGAATTTGCGGACCATCCGCAAACGGGAAAAACGCGTCGGAGGCCGCCGCGGCACCTGGGAGTGCTTCCCCATGGCCATTGCGTAGGGCTAAATCCACCGCCAGTCGACAACTGGTAACTCGACTCATTTGTCCGGCTCCGGCCGCCAACAGTTGCCCACCGCTCACCAGAGTAATCGCATTACTCTTAACGTGCTTGCATACCACATCCGCACATTCCAAATCAGCCCATTGTGCCGCCGTGGGCACCCGGCCTGACATCACCCGGCAGGACGCCCTGTCAAAACCACGCCTGTCCACCTGCTGCACCAGCATCGCACCCCACAAACCCCGAAAGGACAGACCGGTTGGCACAAGTCCAGGCTTAAGCCCCGGTAACTGCAAAATGCGACAATCCGTCCAGCGACGTTGTAGTAACTCCAAAGCCTCCGGAGCATAAGCCGGCGCTATCAGCACCTCCAGAAACCGCTTGCCATCAACAATATTCTCTGCCGTGACCAGATCCACCATCTCATTAAGAGCCACAATACCCCCATACGCCGCCACCGGATCACCAGCGTACGCCAGGTTAAAAGCCTCCACCAGCGTTTTTCCCACGGCGCATCCGCACGGATTGGCATGTTTGATCACCGCCGCCGCCGGCTGCTCGAATTCGCCCACCAGCGTTGCGGCGGCGTCGGCATCCAGAAGATTAATGTAGGAGAGTTCTTTTCCGTGCAGTTGGTGCAGCGCCGCCAGCCCGGTATCACCTTGCCCCGTAGCATAAAATGCCGCCGACTGATGAGGATTTTCACCGTAACGCAGCGCTTGCTTTTTTTGTAAGACCGGCACCAGCGTAGCGGGAAATTCACATCTCAAAGCAGCCCCTGATGCCTCCACCTCAGCTCCCGCCACCGGCCGCGTGGAAAGGTAATTGTAGATCATGGCGTCATAGATGCTGGTACGTAAAAATGCCTGGCAGGCAAGGCTACGCCGAAATTCCTCGCTGGTCGCCCCGCCATGCCGGCGCAGCTCGGCCAGCAGGTTGGCATATTGATTGACATCTGTAATGACCGCCACATCGGCATGATTTTTAGCGGCGGAGCGAATCATCGCCGGGCCGCCGATATCGATATTTTCAATCGCCCGTTCCACCGGGCAATCCGCCTGGGAGGTTACCTTTTCAAACGGATATAAATTTACAATCACCAGGTCAATTGGCACTATGCCGTGCCGGCGCATGGCCGCCTGATGCTCGGCATTCTCCCGAATGCCTAAAAGACCTCCATGAACCAGCGGATGCAGCGTCTTCAAACGGCCGTCCATCATTTCCGGAAAGCCGGTAACCTCGGCCACATCTTTCACCACCATCCCCGCCTGTTTCAGCAGGGTGGAGGTACCACCCGTGGAAATGATCTCAACGGAAAACTCATTCTGGAGCGCCTTAGCCAGATCAACCATCCCGCTCTTGTCGGAAACGGAGATCAGTGCCCGGCGCACCCCTACCAGATCCATGCACAATTTCCCCAACAATGCCGCGTCAGTTATTCCGACCGCCGCAAGGCCAACGCAACCAGTTGGCCATGCGTGGTTACCAGATAGACTACCGACCCGGCCGAATTGTCAGCGTAAAAAGAGGCATCCGGAATTTCGATGTGGGTCAATTCGCGGCCCGTGCTAATCCGCAGGAGACGCAGGTTCTTGTGGTTATCCTCCGCGAAAAGCCGATCTCCGGCTATGGCCGCAATCTTCTTGATATCCATCACCGGCCCCCACACTTTGAGTCCCGTGGCCACGGAAATACCGTAAAGTCCTCTCGTGCTGCTGATGATCAACACCAGCTTGCCCACTGGCACAGCCTGGGAATTCAACTGCCCGGGCAGGTGCAAAATCCAGGGGCAGCGCCCATTGGCCACGTTAAAGGCGTAAAGGTTATCGTTGTGGCAAGGCACAAACACCAGTTTATTATTGGTGGATAGTGGAGCGGTAACGGCCGCTCCGAGAATTCGTTTCCAGGTGCCGGTGCCGTCGGTGGCATCTTTATTCCACACATAGCCACGAGTGCCGGCAAAAGTTACCGAACCGTTTTTAGCCAACACAGGATCGGAAACAAACGAATCATTTCTGGAATACTGCGCCCAACGCACCGTGTCTGGAAAGCTCGAGGAAAGACCAAAAAAACCGCCGTACGATGCCCCAAGCAACAAGCGCCCATTAAACAGAATCGGCCTTGCCCCCGGAGCTTTCCGTAAATTCATGGCTTTGAGAACCCGACCGCTGGCTACGCTGAGTATTTTGGCATAGCCATTGGCCAGAATCATGATTTGCCCCTTGGCATAACTCATCGGACGCGACATCGTCTGCGCCAGATGCGCCGGCTTGGCATCCCAGTTGATCGTTCCCGCACGGGCACTAACGCTAATTAAAAAACCCCGCCTCGTGGCCACATAGACCGCCTTTCCTTCCGGCCAGATGGCGGCCACTGCATCGGGATGGCGGCGGGAAAATCCCAGCGGAATTTGCCACCGTTCCTGAATCCCCGCCTGCAAACACTCTGCTTCCGACACCACAGGTGTACCCAACTGCCATGGACCAGCCGCACCCAGCGCCGGCCCAGCACCACTCCACCCCAGCAGCGCCAGAAGAATCAGCCCCGCTACCGCAACGCCCATCGCCCGATCCTTCGTCATTCAATTCTCCTTGATTAAAATACTGCTAAAATACCGCCAAGCTCCACCAGTCCGCGGCCACCAACCCTGACCGCCCCAGCGGTTTTCGTGGTCCGCCGCCATCGGCACTATCCACCACCAGCTACTGCCTGCCCATAGTCTAACCTAGATTCTAATTCTCCGTGCAATAATATCAAGATACAGCCACTGGCCTCCACCCCATGTCACAGTGTTACCGTGGCAATTCCGGCAGCGATAGACCGGTTTGGGCCGCCGCAGCATCCGCAGCCAGAAAAAGCCGCCGATGATGCGGTAAATCAATTCGCAAAATATGACCGAAACGATCCAGCCAGAATGTGATCTGCGCCACATCCAAACGCAGCACGCGCACACACCAGAGCCGACGTTTTTCACCCGCAAAAATTACCGGCCGTCGCCCCAGCACCACCATCACACAGCCCGGACGTGTATGCATATTACCGATGCTGACCTCCGGCACCGCCAGAACCAACCCTTTACGCCGGGGCATGGCCATAGCCAGCGCCGCCAAAGCCGGAGTGGGTACCACGTTAAAGAGAATAGGGATCTTTTCAGCATTTTTGTTCTC
>JABEVA010000242.1 GCA_013044065.1 Phycisphaerae bacterium | reverse complement strand
CCTTCACGACCAGGCCCCACAAGGAATTCCTGATGACTGACCATAAACTCAACGACGGCTTGACTGCGGAAGAACAGGCATTTTTCACTGCGTCACCGCCGGTTACATCACCCAAAACCAAGGCCTCCACGGCTCAGAGCCGACCATGACACGCGCCGCGCTTTTTACACAATCCGATGAGACGCCATAGGCGCCTACCAAGGCAGCCACCTCTGCCGCCGGGACAACTCTCTTCCCGCCTGGAGGGCGAGGCCAGGTAAAACCGCTGAAGACCGGCGAAGCACCACCCCAAACCAGCCGCTCCGCGCAACCCCAAAAGGCGGACATTTCTACCCTGGCTAAGTAGAGGAGATTTCTACTTTGGCTTGACACATTTTAACTTTGGCCAAACAGGACATTACTACTTTGGTATGACAGATGGTGGCATCGCGTTGGGCAAGCTGATGGGTTAAAACAACGATGCGAACTTCCAGCCGCGCGTTTTGTAATTGCAACTCGGCGATGCGTTCTTGGTAGGCTTGTTCGGTGCGCACATCCATGTCGCTTAAACCAAGCCTTGTGGCACCTTATTTATCGGAGGCCTCCCGCAGATTCCCACCACTTTCTTTAAGCAAAAATTATTTTTCCGGATTTGCCCTTGCGTTGTCCCCGGGGGGGTAGCATTACCTGTGTTCAGACCTATATGTGGGTCTGACCGGCCGAGAGGCCGTGAACGGCTACCAACTTTCCCAATTCCCGTGCCGCCAGTTTGCCATCAAGCGTGTCGGCTTTGATGTACACGATGTGCTGGCCGCATGTTTGGCCAGTATCGACGCCCAGATTCAAGGTAACGTAGCGCCTGCACATGTCGATATCACTGCCAAATTTGAAGAAAGCACCGCCGCCGCCATCGCCGCGGAAATAGCACCGCCGGTTGCACATCCGGATTCCGGTCTGGATATCTGGCCCAGACATTGACCGCGGTGCCATTCATGGGTGAACCGTACGGCACGGCAAAGCTCCGCAGCCGGGCCGGAATGAACTTCGGCGGTCATGGGCGGCATAGTTTTGGCCTGACAGCAACACAACCGCGTTGTGCTTTCTCCCACTTCATCGTTATCATGCCGCTATCTGGCTACCTGGTGGCTCGTAAAGGTGAAAGTGAAGATGCCGGCATTTTCCATCCAACCGTCCGCTCCGATCGCGGTTTTCGATTCCGGGCTGGGCGGTCTGACGGTGGTAAGGGCGCTGCAGCGCCGCCTGCCCCGCGAAAAGCTGATTTATTTTGGGGATACCGCGCGCGTACCCTATGGTAGTAAATCTCCGCGAACCGTGCTGCAATTTGCCCGCCAGTGCCTTCATTTTCTAACCCAATTTAAGCCCAAGCTCATGGTGGTGGCGTGCAATACCGTCAGTGCCACCGCCCTGCAAAGCCTGCATCAGGATTTTGTCATCCCCATCATTGGGGTGCTGGAGCCAGGAGCCGTCGCCGCCGTAGCCGCATCCGCCCGCATACCGGCCGGTCAAGGACGCCGTATTGGTTTAATTGCCACCGAAGCCACAATCGCCAGCCAGGCCTACAACCAGGCTGTATCCAGGTTGGATCCAACCATCCAGGTTCTCGGCCGCGCCTGCCCGTTGCTGGTGCCCATGATTGAAGAGGGGCGTCTGCCGGAAAGCCCTGTGGTGCGCAGTGTGCTTCAAGAGTACCTGCAACCCTTTAAGTCGCTGCAAGTACCCGTTTTAATTCTGGGCTGCACGCATTATCCAATTTTCAGCCAAGCCATCGAACAAACGCTGGGCGTACCGACCACGCTCATTGACTCCGCCGACCAGACCGCCTTGGTGGTGGCGGAAAAATTGGCTACAATGCACTGGGCCAATGACGTCGGCGACAATTTAGCCGATGGGCTGACTTGTTATGTCACCGATCAGGGCCAGCGGTTTGAAAGTCTGGCCGGACGTTTTTTGGGCCGCTCCATCACCCAACCGGTGTGGGTGGAGCCGGAACGGCTGGAAAATCCGACGGTGGAAAAATAATGAATGATCTAGCCAAACCGATTATTTCGCCAAACCAAGCACACGAGAGTCTGGTGCCCCAGCGAGGTCGGGACTCTCTGGTGGCCGCAGCCGCACCTTGCTCTCCTATTCAACTTTCTACGCTCTGTGCTCTGCCGCATCGCGCCTTGCGTCCTCGGTACGGCACCGCGACGCTGTGCGGTCTGATGCTGCTGACTTGCGTGTTGGCCGGATGCAGCGGTTCCAGTTCCAAGCCGCAAAATCTCAACACCTTCGTCAACTCGATCTTGGAGCACTTTAAGGGCAAGTCACCGGTGGCGCAAACTCGTCGAATGTTTGATACCTCCGATGCCGACCAGCGCATGGCCGGTATGGCGTGGCTGGCCCGCCAAAAATATGGTCATGACAAGCCCTACATGCGCGCCTACAAACTGCTTACGACCGATCCCAATCCACTGGTGCGCGGCCAGGCGATGATTGCGTTGGGCACATCGCATCAGCCCTCGGTGGCCCCCACGCTGCTTTTGGGGCTGCAGGATAAATCCAAATTTGTCCGCTTGTGTGCGGCCATGGGGCTTACGTACGTCAACAATCCGGTTGCCATTGGTCCGCTGCTCGGGCATCTGCGGCACGATCCGGATATGCAGGTGCGCATTTATTGCGCCCAAGCCCTGAAATATTACAAAACCCGCCGGGTTATCCGGGCACTGATTGCCACCCTTGACGATCACAATGTGGCTTTAGTCCAATTCGCATGGTTTGATCTGACCCAGCAGACAGGCCAGAAACTACCGCAAAATTCCGGTCCGTGGCGTGTCTGGTTCAAGCGTCATCAGGCCACCGTGCCGCGTGCGGGCTGATAACCGACTTAAATGCAGCGTCCATTTCCGCAACCACTCATCGCCGCAACCGACCTTGGCGGCACAGACTTTCGGCCTTGGCCATGGAACGGGCCAGCGCTATTGCAGATTCGGAAGAACAGCTTTTTGTCACCCCCCTTGGCCGGGGCGTCGGCTGGCCTGTCCCTGGCGGGGATGTCGCGGGTTCCTGAGGTGCCGCGCGGACCGGCGGGGAAAAAATTAATCTCACCAGGGGCTTTGGGCCGGTAATTTGGTACGTGGTTATGCTTAGCTCGACTTTTGCCGTTTTTTCGAGCCTCATGCGGCCCGGCTCAAGTAGT
>JABEVA010000029.1 GCA_013044065.1 Phycisphaerae bacterium | reverse complement strand
CCGTCCGCCCCAGCTCGGCCCGACCATCCCGGCATCCCAGATTTCGACCCAGCGCCGTTTGCCATGTATACCTCCCGGTTGATGGCGAAATGGCCGCGATCTAATGCGATGCGGCCATTTCTACACCATCGAAAACTTCACCCTTCAAAAACCCTGGGCAACTCCAAGGAAACAATATTCTTTTTCAGTTGGCCGCAACTGCCGTCCGCGCGGCCTTCAGCCTCTTCACATATTTGCGTATCGTGTTGAACTCCAAGCCGCGATAAGAATCGCGCCACCGATCCCACCGCAGGCCCTTTTCGATTTGCCGCGAGGTAATTATCCCGCGTGACTTCTCCATTGCTTCCCACCGGCGAAACAAGCCCAAGTGGTAATAGCACTTTTCCGCGATTTTCACCGCTTGCCGATCCTTTGGGAGGTCCCCGGTCCGCGCAACACACCAGCGCAGAACGGAGAGATAGGCGAACCGCTGACTCGCTGCCCACGCCGCCGGGGCACGGTGTTCCAGCACATTGAGAATTTGCATTATTTGCCGGGCGGTCGCCAAGCCCACACCTTCCGCAGTGGGGGACGGATCGTCGGGCAACTGTTGGCTCTGCCACGCGGCAGCCCATCGCGTGCGACACTCAGCCCGTTTTCTCTCGTGGATTTTCCACGCACGATGGCCGTAATAGTATGGGGCCGGATGCTCCGCCAGTGGGTCCAGCATTGCAGCTTGGAGAATGGTGTTGAACGAGTAGTTTTTGGCGACGCGAATGGCCAACTTCATCGGGCCACGCACCAAAAAGCGTTTCCACACTCCGCTGCGGAAATTCGCAACCCGGCCACGAGCCGACGCACGCGACAGCGCCATGGGTGAGACGGCGGCACGGAGCGAGGGTGCCGGGGACAATAGGTGGAAGGTCTCCGGCATCCGGATTGTGGAGATTGCGTAATCCCGGTTCGAGTTCAACCCATAATGGCTGTTGTAGTTCAGGAAATAAAGCGACATCGTGTAAGCCCCTGGCGGTATGTGGAGGTACACGTACAGGCCCGGCCCTTGCCAAGTAATCGGGTAGCCCTCACCGTGGTCGTCGACCTCGGATTCTCTGCGATCTACCGCCGAAGTGGTCAGGTGCATGAGCACGCGGCTGTCAAGGTAAACCTCCGGCAGCTCGAGCACGGAGCGTTTACTCGTCGCCAGCCACTGCACCCAGAACCGTATCGAATCATTTTTTCGGTGGTGCGGGCCGATCACTTCGTTATGATCCAGCGCGATCGAAGCTGGCGACCAGACAAAATCCGGTGGCTGCGAGCAGCACGCAAACAAACATGCCCAATATCGTCCGTATCTTCCCAGCCAGCTTCCTTCGGTCCGCCAATCATCATTCAATGCCACCACCGCAGGTTGCTTGTGGGATGCGGTTTTCAATGTTTCCGCAAGCTGTGCAGCCAGCGTGGCCAATTGCCGCCGCGTCGGCGGGGCCGCGCCATGCGGCTCGGGCACAACGGCATCTGTCGCCTTGTCCGCTGGGTGCTTCCATTTATCCGATGCTCCAGGCAGCGTGATAATCGACACGCCTTTGCCATACGTCCCCACGGCCATCGCGCCGCCGGGCAGTGGCAGCAGGGACGTGACGTAATTGCCGATCTGCGGTTCATGAATTTGCCAGCGCTTGGTTACTTTCCCTGCCTTTGAATATTGCCACACGTCGATGCCACGCTGCCGATGCCCTATCCAAAGAAACACGTTGTCCGCACCACTGTAACCCGTCCCCTGTAACCTGTCCCCTGTAACCGCCACAGCGGTGGTGTAGTCTTCCATTGGCAGGCACGTCAGCACCTCCGGCGATGGTGCCTGCCAATGTTGTGGCGGATGCCACAGGCCCAGAACCTTGGCCGGGAAATCCTGCCCGCGCTCAAACGCCCAATGCAAAGCGGTCCAGTGGGACACCGCGCTTGGGGCCGCACCGGCAGGGTCGTGAATCGCACCGCCGGCAGAGCCGACGGCTATATGGGGGTTATTGATTCCCGACGTATCGGGATTGCTCGTTGTAAACGCTATTCCGCCATCGGTGCCGGCCACAACTGTGCCATTACGTGCAATGGCAATTGCGTTAAGCAGGTTACTTGGCAAGCCCTGGCCAAAAGGGGTCAATGGCATTTTCCACGGGCCGGAAACGATTTGCCATTTGTATGGGGCGGAGTACGGCAGGTTCGCCGATGTGCCCTCACCGCCGGCGAAGCCGGCGGTGATGTGGGGCAAAGCTGTCCGTTGTTCGTTGATCGTTGTTGGTTGGCGAACAGGTTTTCCCACCGCGATCCCATCGCATTGGGTGCCGACGTATACCGTGCCATTTTTGCCAAAGGTAATGCAGTCGGGATTCTGGGGCAACCCATTGGCTTGAGTAATATAGTGCCACGTGCCGGGAGCGAAGGTTACAGGTGGCAGGTTATGAGGGATGTTAGCCGGCGGATTTATCCGCCGTGCGGATGCGGCATTTCGATGACACTGATAAATCGATATGCCCGCATCGGTGCAGGCCCACATCTGGTCGGTGTATTTGTCAAATTTCAAAGCAAATACATGATTGCCCAGCGGCCCGGCGAGCACCTTGTGTTTGGGATTTTGCACAATGTCATAATTCTGCCATTGGCTGCCGTTGTATACGCTGATGCCATGGTTTAATTCACCCGCCCAGATTCTCCCTTTGTTATCGCATGCCAAGGCATATATGTTGTTATTGGCCAATTGGCCTTGCGTGTTCTGTTTGGTGAATTGAGTCCACTGTTTATTTTTTGGTGCTGAAGGTGTGTAGCGGTATATCCCGCTACCTTCGGTAGCCATCCACATGTTGCCCTGCTTATCCCGGCACAAGGCCATGACAAACCTGCAATCTGGTATTCCCCAACGCTGCGGCGGATGCGGTAAATGCAACGCCAGCACCTGACAATCCGCCCATGGCAAGCTGGCTAACGCTACAAACGCCGGTACGGGATGGGAGGAATCGAATCGCCAAGGCAAACTTGCCAAAGCGACAAATGCCGGTACGGGTTGGCTGGAGTCCCGCTTCCATGGCACCTGGGCCAGCACAAATCCTTTCGGTAACTTCACCGCGTTAATCTGTGCCTGCGAAAGCGTTGCCGGTGGGGATGTTGGAAAGCCATTGGAGAACCCGGAAAGGGATTTGGTGGATGCGGAACGGCTTGGCACCTGCGGCGCGGGAACAGAAGGGTGCCCCGGACGCGGCACCGCGTTATATGTCGCCACGCCCAGCCACCCCACCACGGCAATCAGCCCGGAGGCACCTGCGGCAAGAATATATTGTTGCGTCCGTCGGTTCACTGACATTCCCGATACAACAAACAACACTTCACTAACTGGCAGCGGACAAAATTGTCCGCCGAAGATTCATTACTTGTCCCGGCACCGCCGGAAATATGTAAACTCCCACCTGCTGATCCAGCCTTCCGCATTCCGCAAATTGTGGCATTGCGAAACTCGATGGCAGCAATCAACGAGGGCATTCTACACTCCACCATTTCCCCCTTGCCACTTTGTACAGCGCAAAAATATTTCTCTACAGCGCAAAATTATCCATCCCGAAAAACGTCGGTAATTGGATGGTTCTCGATCATGATTCAGGCATTTTTAGCCGAATTTTAGAAACGCGCCAGCGTTTCAGCATCCCAGGAATCGAGACACCCCAGCCACTGCATCCGCCCAATTTCTCAATTGCCGATACCGCCGCAAGACGAAGGAATCGCAAAAGGGTCTGTGACAGATTCTGCCAGGTCTCTGGGGCCAAATCCTTAACTCTTTAGCGAAGTTGCGCGTTATCCCTCTCGCTACAACCCTATAGCCTTCCACGGCACCGGAACCACGAATGATTGTTCCAATGCCCCACGGCGTTTGCCCGTCTATCGATCAGTGATCAGTGGTCATCGATCATTGCGGAGGCTCGCGCCGGGATTTGAAAAGTGAATAACACGCCACCAGTGTGAAACTGGAAGATGGATGAAGTTGGAAGATAGAAGCCAATGAAGGATGCTGTCCTAATTGGCATCGATATTCCCGCACGCATCTATCT
>JABEVA010000241.1 GCA_013044065.1 Phycisphaerae bacterium | reverse complement strand
ATTGATGTGCAAAGCGGGGCCACGTTTGATGTTTCGGCCAAAACGGCAGGGTTCGCGGTGGGCGCGAGCCAAACCTTGGAAGGCGTGGGAACCGTGAGCACCGGCGGGCATGCGCTGACCATTGATGGCACGGTTGCTCCGGGGGATGCGTCCATGGGCACGCTGACGATTGACCCGGCGAGCATGGTATTTGGGCCAAGTTCTGTGCTGACGATCGATGCCGTCGGGGCTGCCAACGATTTGCTGGCGGTGGATGGCAACTTGAACCTTTCCGGTGCGGGCGATACGCTGAATTTTGTGGGTACGCCGACGGCAAATCTGTATACCATCGTCACTTATACCGGCACCTTGACGGGAACGTTTGCCAACCTGAACTTGCAGGGTTACACGGTTAATTATGGAACTGGTTCAAACAGTTCCATTACCCTTTCGCGCAGCAGTATTCCGGAACCCGCATCGCTGGGGTTGCTGGCGGTTGGCGGGTTGGGGATTCTGCTATTGGGCAAGCGTCGCCGGGTCTAAGGTGGCAGAGAAGCAGATTCACTATAATCTGCCGGTAGATGATGAACATGGGAGGGCCGGGTTAAAATCCCGGCCCTTCTTTTTCGCCTCGGCTGTGCGTGGCAGTGGTGGCAAAACGCTTCCGGCTGGAAAAAGGAGATTCATCGTGAAGACTGGATTTTTAGCACGAAGGATGGCCGAGGAGACAGGAGGCAGTACACAGGAAACTGGGGACGGGAGACGGGTGCGGTGCGGGCCTGCAACCGGCGGGATACAGCGGTATTCCGCGGGGGCTAAACCCACCGGCTGGGGCGGGTTTTCGGCTTGCGGCTGGCGCAGAGCGTTTACGCTGGTGGAACTTTTGGTGGTGATTTTAATTATCTCGATTTTGATTGCGCTGTTATTGCCGGCGCTGGCCAAGGCCCGGCGCGAGGCTTTGCGGGTGGCGTGTTCGGCCAACGTGCGCTCGCTGACCTTGGCGACCATCATGTACGCGGATGAGAACAATGATGTGTTGATGGATAATGGGGCCTTGAACCTCATGGCTAGCGGTGTTTATTCGCCATTCGAATATGGGTATGCGTATAATCCCAGCATTTCCACTTTTTTTCACGAGTATTTCAATGTGAGTGATCAATACCCGGGTTATGGCGGCGTTGACGCCATTGATAAAAACGTGCAATTCCACACGCCTCCTGGATTGATTTGTCCGTCTGCGCCGCTTAAACCAAATTACGGGCAATTAAGTTACGCTTATTTTACGGGTAGCGCTTTTGGCAATAATGGAGTCACAGAAACCGGTATCAATGTCGGTACCTATGCCATGACCTTGCAGGATTTGCAACAGGCGGGTTTCAGTACCGCCACCAACAGACGCGCCGCCATTCCAGGCAACCTTCCGGCTTTGTGGGGTGACCGCTATATTCTGCCGTATCCGCCGGCACCGCTGGGTACCGCCTCTTGGGCAAACCAGGTTAAGGATACACCGCACCCGGGAAACGCTGTGGGCCAGTTCGGTGGCGGTAACGTGGGCCGGGTGGACGGTTCGGTGGTGTGGATGCCGCTGTCCGCGAATAATATTCTAAGCGGCGGCGGTATTGATTGGCAGGCGCAGGATCAATACGTCATGAATGGCGCTGCGGTCGGTAATAACGTGGCCATTCCCAGCGATGCGATGTACATCAGGCTAGATAAGAGCGATCAGATACAGGGTAATAACACAGGTGGTAATGCGGAGGCGGCTGTGGCCGGGGCGATGTACACAAATTATCCCGGCGAAGTTTTCCCAGGGGCACCTTAATGAAACGGCCGCAGTGCCGCAGAAACCGTCCGCCTGAGGAAATTTGGCGCGGGGTTTAGGCCTTGTCACAGGAATTTTTAGGGGCCTCATCCCTTGAAGTTGCAACATTTATCGATGTATGCGCTGGCGCTGACGGCCCTTGTTTTTGTGGTGACGCCGGGAAAACCTGGACGATGGTTGCCACCAGGCTCCAAGACCCGGCCACGCGGCTCGCGCAGGTTGGCGGCTTGCGGCTGGCGCAGAGCGTCTACTCTGGTGGAACTGCTGGTGGTGATTTTGATTATTTCGATTTTGATTGCGCTGTTATTGCCGGCGCTGGCGGGTGCGATGGAACAGGCACGGCGGATTGATTGCGCGGCCAATGTTCGTTCGCTGACGCTTACGACGCTGATGTACGCAGACGAATATGATGGCATTTTAATGTCGCAGGGAGTGTACAACTATGCTGCGGTCGGCGCTTACCAATTCAATACCAGCCAGCCGCAGATCGCCAATTCTTCGTTGTTGAATTATTTTCATGAGTTTTTGAACGTCAGCAGCACGTATGTTTCCGGCGGAAGCAGCAGTTCCGGATTGGCGGGAATTCAAGCCAACGTCAGGTTTCATACGCCTGGGGCGCTGATCTGTCCGGCGGCCCAGCCGCGATCTAACTATGGAGAGATCACTTATGGCTACATGACGGGAAGCTGCTTTCCGACTGGTCCGGCGGCAGATGGAGGCACGTATCCGTTTGCGATGCGGGTACTGGCTTTGCAGCAGGCGGGCCGAATGACGCGGACCTGGGCCAACCAGGGTCCGATACCGGGCGGGTTGCCGGCGCTATGGGCAGACTTATACTTTACCACGTCGGGGCTGACGTGGTGGGCACCGTTAAGCAATTATACCAATCATCCGGCGATGCGTGGTGGCCTGGTGGGTTCCGACGGCGGCGGTAATGTGGGACGGGTAGATGGATCGGTGGTATGGATGTCGTTGGCACCGCTTAACGCTTATAACCAACCGATGAGTGTGTCGGAGGGGGATAATTACGTGACCAATGGGGGGGCGTTCAGTGAGGTGCAGGCGATTCCCAGCGATTCGGTTTTTCTGCTGGCGGACAGCCATGACAACATTGTCGCCTCCAGCTCGGCGCGAAATTACTGGATAAAAGTGATCATGGGTGGGGGTGGAACGACCACTCCCAGCGGAGTGTTTCCCGGCGCGCCTGATCCGCCGTGAAGCAGGCAGGCGATGCAGTATGAGTGTCTTTCAGGAGGTAGGTATGAAACTTTCAGGTTTATTGGCAGGGTTTGGCGGAGCTGTATTGGCCGGCATGATAGCGGTTGCGGGATGTTCATCCGCTGGTGACGGGCATGGGCCGGTGGCGATTCGCGCAACGGTAACGGCGGCGGATCACCAGATCCAATTGAAGTACACCCTGCCCGCCAAGGGGTTTGTGACGGTGGTGATTAACAATGCGCAAGGCCAGCGGGTGCGCAATCTGGTTGGCGCGGTGGAGCGCCAAGCGGGTGCCCATACAGAAATCTGGGATGGCACTAATGATCAGGGTAAGGCAGTGCCGGCGGGCAGGTATCAATGGCAGATGCTTTTTGACCGTGGGATAGGCGTTCAATACCAAATGACCTATGGCAACCCGGGCACACCGCCCTGGGCTACGAAAAGCGGCAAAGGTGGATGGGGTTCAGACCATACGGACCCTGAGGCAGTGGTGGCTGCGGGCAACACGGTCGTGCTGGGTTGGCCGATGGCGGAAAACGGCTGGTATCTTATCGGCGTGAATTCGCGGGGGAAAAAAGAGTGGGGGCTGAGAAACCGTTTTGCTTTTGGCGATTTGAATATCGCCTTGGCGACCGAGGGGGGGGATCTGTATGTGGCCAGTGAACAAAACCCAGTCTCGCTGATGCATTATTACAAACGGATGGCGCATCTGGTGCTGTATCGCTATCGTCTGGCCGACCAGCGGATGATTCCCATGTCTTACCATCTGGATCACCTGGGGCGCATGGTGGATGCGCACATGAACGTCATTGTCAGCAATAAAATGAATGGCAACTTGCAGGGGCTGGCGGTGATTGATCATATTGCGTACGTATCGTTGCGGAAGGAGAACCGCATTGCGGCGGTGGTGCTGGGAGCGGATTCGCGGTTGGATCCGCGGCGGGATATTTCGATACCACATCCCGGTCCGCTGGCGGCGGAAAAAAGCGGTGATCTGCTGGTGATCAGTGGCCAGCAGGTTCTGCGCGTGAATCCGCAAAGCCGCCGGTCGGCGGTGCTGATTGGGCATGGGTTGGATGATCCGTCGGGGATATGCGTGGATGGGCACGGAATTATTT
>JABEVA010000240.1 GCA_013044065.1 Phycisphaerae bacterium | reverse complement strand
CGATGCGCCGCCACTTTGCGCACCGGCTTTATCCGTCTGGTTTTCAGAGGAAGCGTTACATCCATCGATCATCATGCGGGGTCCTCCCGCGGCGCGTGGAGAGGTTCCCCAGCCCCACCCACCACCGATCTGGCAAAGCCCCCCTTCAGATTGGTCCAGGCAGCCGGCGGCTCCAAGGCGGACGATATTGCCGGCCCACACCCGCAAACAACGCCCAACAGCGCCCGTGTTTTTATCACGCGATCCAAAGTACCTTCCAGATGGCTCAACAAGATTTGCAAGGCCAGGTTTAGAGCTTGCGGATCGGCTGGCCGTTGCGGCACCGAATTTTTCATCGCCCCCGGTCTTGGCAGACGCGACAACGCCACCACCACCAAACTCGGCACCGCCATGGCTATGCCGGAGGCGCGGCAATTACCGCAGATAACTCCTCCGGCTTGGGGCACAAAACGCACGATATCGGAGTTTATCACCCCACCACAAAGCACGCAGTGCTCCAATACCGGCCAGTAGCCCGTTTCTTGCAGGGCCGCTTTAAGATAAGCGGCAACCACACGCGCCGACCCTGACGCGGCGGCATCACCGAACATTTGCAGTGTTACTACTAAATCATCGAATAGACTTGGATGCGGATCCAACGCGGCCAGCAACTCCATGGTCACCTCCGCAACCAGAGCCCCTGCATAATAGCGACGCAAATCGTTGCGCATTAACGGCCAATGATCCGAGACCTGCCAACCCGAAAGCGTAGCCAAGTCGGCCCCTCCGCGTCCCGCCACAAAAACAGCCTGTCCACGAGCCAGCATATCCAGCGGACCACCAAGTGGATTCGCCGACGTCTGCCGCCCACGTTTAATGCCCTTGGCAATCACAGGCAGGATTCCATATTCGCGTGTAAAAAGCCTCGCAATCTGGCTGCTTTCAGAAAAATCAATCAGACGCAAACACAGCGCTTCACTTTTTTGATACATCACCACAGCTCTATTTTACCTTTGCCGACCATTTTCGGCATCTCTTGGGTGGGGCTATCTTTTTTGGCCCAACCACAGAAACCAGCGACCCAAATGCCACCCTCAACATTGGAGGTAACTTGGCCTGCCTTCAATTCTGGAACGCCGCGAAAAAATGATGTACCCACACCTGCATCGAATCAAAAATAGTCGGCGGACTTGGAATCAAACCTCCCACGCCTTAATATGGATAGGGTTAGCCACGCGGCTGGTGAAAGGTGTTCAATGTCGGTTACTACTGAAGAACTGAACCGGGAAATGACTTACGCGGTACCACGACGGATCGGTGAATACCTGCGCCCAGAGGATATTGCCGATCCCACGCTGAAACCAATTGCGGAAAAAATTTCCACCGGCCAATGGTTGAACTTTGATGATGGAATGGCACTGTGGAACACACGCGATATTTTCACTCTGGGTGCCATGGCCAACGCACTGCGGCAGGCCATGCATGGCCGGGTCGCATATTATAATATCAACCGACACATCAATTATTCCAACATCTGCGCGTTATCCTGCAAATTTTGCGAATTTCACCGCAAACGCGGAGAAGAGGGCTCTTATGAATATCAGATGGAAGATATTTATCGAATAGCCAACGAAGCAGTCAGCACTGGAGCCACGGAAATTCACATCGTCGGTGGCCTGCACCCGTGGCTGCCCTTTAACTGGTATCTGGAAATGCTTTCCGGATTACGGCAACGCCACCCGCAAGTGCATCTCAAATGCTTCACTGCCATCGAGATCGACCATTTGAGCCGCATTTCCCGGCTTTCCTACAAGGAAGTACTCATCGCCCTGCGCGAACATGGGCTGGGATCCATGCCCGGCGGCGGAGCGGAAGTGTTTGATGATCGTGTGCATGACGAGATTTTCAAGGGCAAGCTCCGGGCCGATGGATGGCTGGAGATTCATCGCACCGCTCATGAACTCGGCATTAAAACCAACGCTACTATTCTCTATGGTCATGTCGAAACGCGGGCCGAGCGAGTGCGGCACTTGATTGCACTACGGGAATTGCAGGATAAAGCCCCTGGCTTTCAAACCATTATCCCGCTGTCTTTTATCCCCGACGGCAGCGAACTGGGCCATCTGCCTGGACCCACAGGCATGGAAGACTTGAAAATGCTCGCCATTTCCAGGCTGATGCTCCCCAACTTTGCCCACGTCAAAGCCTTCTGGATCATGCAAACCATGAAGCTTTCACAGGTGTCTTTGAGTTTTGGCGTAGACGATTTGGATGGCACCGTGGTCTGGTACGATATCACCAAGCGCCAAGGCGTTGCGGGTAACCAACATCAGGAACAAACGGTGGAAGATATTCGTCGCCTTGTGCATGAGGCGGGTTACATTCCCGTCGAGCGCGACACCCTCTATCGCCGGGTTATCCGTAACGGTGCCCAATGGCATGTGGAAAGTTAGTGACGGCGAGTCCGTCCCAATATTCCACCCCAACGCGCGACGACTGTGCAGATACAATGTCCAGAAACGCCTTTGCTTT
Organism: Phycisphaerae bacterium; assembly: GCA_013044065.1. GTDB lineage: Bacteria > Planctomycetota > Phycisphaerae > WQYP01 > WQYP01 > JABEVA01. The sequence continues at coordinate 96 of JABEVA010000240.1, read as the reverse complement.
TGGGTCTTCGGGCAATCGAGTGGGTAAAAATACACATTTTTGGGAACATTCCGCACACATATAGAATGTGTTATAATTCTATGTGTGGCAAGTTGG
>JABEVA010000239.1 GCA_013044065.1 Phycisphaerae bacterium | reverse complement strand
GGTAACGCTGCCCACCGACTGGCTCAAGGAACGAAAATCCAAAACCGCGTCCAAGGACCAAGCGTTTTTGAGCAACAATGTCATCGTGGCCGGCGTGGGCGAGGTCATCGAAATATGGAACGTGGACGACTGGAAGGAGCGGCAAGCCGACAGCGATTCGGATAAGACCAGTGCTAGCGGGAGCCAAGCAATGGGAGCCTGAACTTTGGAATCGCATGCGCGGCAGGACGCCGCCGGAATCATGCGAATTCCGCCAAGTATACCGCCGTAACCATGGACCGGTTCGGCGGTTGCCAATGCCGGAGCGACGGACCGCTCTATGAAATTTAGGTTGATGAGGCTGCATGGATGTTAGCTTCCCAACCTGACTAAGGCACGAAGGGTCGGCAGCCCACGGACGGGCTGCCGACCGCTTCCTCTGCGAATTGAAGGGCCAGCAGACTCAAGCGCTGTTAGCCCCGGCCGATAATGCCATGTTAAGGCTCCTATCGGTCAAATACAAGTAGGTACTTTGCTCCAGGAAGGGGCATCGTAGAGCCACGGACGGCGGGTGAGGACATGCAGGCCGATCATGTCCTCGCCCTTTTTGAAAATAAGCGGTGCGTGAAGACCGCTTTTCGAGGCACGACAATCGCTTTTGTGAAATTGCGTGTCGGCCTCTTTTATGATTGATGGTCGCCGCCTTTATGGATGTTCCGGATCATGGCCACGAACCGGTGCTCCTGAATGCCGTGATGAAGTTACTTTCACCGCGCCAAGGTCAGGTGGCACTTGATTGTACTGCGGGGCGCGGCGGCCATGCGTCGGCTTTGGCACAAGCGGTAATGCCAGGGGGCTTGGTGTTGTGCGTGGATGTAGATCCTGAAAATCTTGCTTATGCCCGTACCCGTTTGGGGCAATGGAGCGAGAACTGTCGCTATTTTCAGGCTAATTTCGCCCAAGCCGGAGAGGTGCTCCAAGCGGCGGGTATATTGGGTGTGGATCTGGTTCTGGTGGATTTAGGCGTTTCCACCAATCAGTTGATGCAAGACAGCCATGGCTTAAGCTTTTCAGTCGATGCACCGCTGGACATGCGTTTGGACCCAGAACTTCCTGCGACTGCCGCCGACCTGATTGCCAAACTTCCGGAAAAGAAATTGGCCGACATGCTTTTTACCTTGGCGCAGGAACGCTGGTCCCGACGAATTGCCCGCCGCATTGTACAGGTTCGCCAGACCTCAGCCATTGCCACCACCCGACAACTGGCTGAACTGGTGCGGCAGGTGGTTCCGCCGGAGTTTGGCCGCCATAAAATTGATCCCGCCACCAAAACCTTTCAGGCCCTACGCATGGCGGTTAATGCGGAGCTTGAGAATCTGGGCACCCTGCTGGGCCAAGTTCCACAATTCATGAATCCAGGCGGACGAACCGCTTTTATCAGTTTTCATTCCGGCGAAGATAGGCTGGTTAAGCACGCGATGCTGGATTGGCAAGCAGAAAGCAAGTGCCGGGTACTTACGAAAAAGCCGGTGATGCCGGACGAAATGGAGATACAAGCCAATCCCCGTTGCCGCAGTGCCCGACTGCGGGTGGCGGAATTTGTTGCTCCGGCCGACCTGCCACCACTGTAACGGTAGCCCGTTGTGCCGCAATGACCGCGTGCCGGGTGCCGCGGGCCGTATATCAGATGATGAGATGATGCCCAATGGAGTGGCAGCATCCTGAATTTACATGGAGGTTTTTTATGAACCGCGAAACCAAGTTTGGCCTGATTACCGGATTGCTCTTGATTGTGGCGATTGGCATGCTTATTTCACGATACCTAAGCTCCCGCGCTACCCCCGCAATACAAACGCCCGCGTTGCGAAGTCTGGGCGGAAATTTCCGCCGACAAATTATATCTCCCGCCGGAACGGCGGTAATTCCAACGGCCTTGCAAGCCAGTTCCAGCGGACAAAGTTCCACCACGGCTCCATCTGCTCTGGCCGAAGGGTTACCCACCGCCTCCCAGTTCCACGCCGGAGCTGCTTTTTCGGCAACGCAGCCATCCGTCGTGGTGGGCACCATGGGACACGCTTCGGCCTCGGTCCCCGCAACCGGTACACCGGCAGCGGAGGTAAGCGATATCAGAACGCCGATTCCCAGCGTCAAGCCGAAAACATCGACCCAGTATACGGTGAAAGTCGGCGACACGCTTTGGCATATTGCACACAAATTCTACCACCAGGTGGGACCAAGCCAACTGGCACGGATCGTTCGCGCCAACCCCGGAAAATTATCCTCTACCAAATCGATGCTGCAGATTGGAGAAACCCTTGTAATACCCGTAACGTCGGCCTCCGGACAAATTCATCTGACCCAAATGGCTGCAATCTCGGTGGGCAGCGTACCGGTTCCCACCACGACACACAATTTATCCAGCCCCCCCACTGCCCACCCAAAAGCAACCAGTACCCGGATCGTTACTTATAAAATTCGCCCCGGCGACACCCTTTACTCCATCGCCCGCAGAATTTTTGGGGCAAGCTCCCATGCCGCTATTACGCAAATCATGCGGGAAAACCATATTCACAGCGCCCGCGATTTACGAGTCGGCCGGATATTGCACATTGATCGAGTGCGACCATAAATTGTGATGATGGCTTAAAAAAATAAATCTTATACCGGCTGGGTAAGAACAATGCCATCAAGGCCGTCGCGTAAAACCCAGACGGGCCATGGATTGACCGCAGCACATAAGAGTGGCGAGATATGTGGGATAATCCGCCGCGAGAATATTCACCAAGCGGCTAAAGACTCATGAAAGCGGACCCCAATAAAATGCTGGTGGAGCCTAAGAAAATTCCAATTGCTGCCAAGTTTTATGGCCGTACCCCATTGACAAACTGTGGCGTTGAGCCAACAATAACTTAGTCCGGTGAGTCAGCACTTTACCCTCGACAGTTATTCCGCGGATGGAGCCATGATTAAAGATCATCAGAAGGACCCGCCCGAGTCCAGTCCATTATTCACCTTGTCCCAGGCGTTTGGTTTGACCTTGCGGGTCAGGCTCGCCAAGGATCGGCAGAACCCTTTGAATAACGCATCTGTTGAGCTTGATTTCGATTCCGCCCAGGGCCGTTGGGCCAGCGGAATTTTAATTTTCTCTCAACCCTGGCAGTATTGTGAAGTCGGTCACACCGGGCACGGCGATCTGCGTCTTCGTATGACCTTTGCCCAAGGCCACTGGACACTCCGGCTTCGTGGCCTTGAAAACGAGCCGGTCATTGAGGTCCTTGAAGTTGCCGATGTCACCGCGCCCCCCTGGCAGTTGATCTTTCCGGCCACCACCCTGCACTGGCATAAACAGCTTTCAGATATTAGCGCTCCGGCCGAAATCGTCAGTACTGCCACAACGGCCATTGACCTGCGGCTTGGGACGCATAGCCAACACGGACAACTTTTCAACTACCGCGACTGGCTTTTGGCGGAGAAAGATGGCTTTTGTTCCGGCATAATTGTGTTGCGACCCGGGTCCTGGACGCACCCAAAATGGACCAGTGCCAGTGTGGGCCCGGCCAAAGACCATGGGCTGCCGGCGGCGGCGGTGAGTTTTCCTTTACCGGGGCGGCGTATTCGGCGAAGTTTTCTGCTGGTTCATGCCGCGGCCAAGCCGATCCTGCAAAGAGTAAGCCGAGATGACCCCAGCGACCTGGGCCGAGAGCCTTTTGCGGCGTGGCCGGCACGCCGCATGGCCCGGCACGGATTTGCCCGGCCCGAACGTCTGGCCCAGCAGCGGCGGCTTAGCGATAAGCTTTCCCTGACTAGGCCGTCGGCTTTTGCCTTTGGTGATCAACACGCCCTGACAATGGCACGCCGGCGCATCGTAGAAAATCCCGCGTTGGCCGGCGGCAATCCCTTCTGGCGGGGTGATTTCGCCGCCGCCCGAGACCACCTCTTTAGCACCCTCGATCGGTTTTACGACGGCCTGACGGAGGCCGGCTACCTGCATCCTCTGGGCAATCCGGTGGCTTGCCGGGAACTCGGACCAATCACGGCGATGTTTCATCTGCTCGACTACAGCGGAGAGCTTTCCCCGGACGACCGGAGCCGGGCGACCGGCTTGATTGCCGATTTAGCCTCGCTGCTGCAGCGCCGAGATTTTTATCCTTGGCACTTCTGCCACCAGCCCCCGGAAGTGCCCTACGACCAAAGCGGTTCACACGAGTCGCTCTATCGGGGAATGCTCAACCAGAATTTTCATACGGATATATACGTATTTGTGGGCCTGGCCGGCTGCCTGTTGCCCAGCCACCCCCATGCGGCCCGCTGGCGGCGGCACGCCATTGATCAATTTAACGCCCAGATGCGCAGTTTCGTCTGGCCGTTTCCCGATGGCTATGGCTGCTGGGAGGAAAGCCATACGTATGCCAACCATGTTAAATTGCTGCTGCTGCCGCTGTCGCTGGCGTTGCGCCATCTGCCGGCGGACCATCGGGTGGATCTGTTGAAAAATCCAGCCTTCCGGGCCATGTGCCGGTTTTTCATACCGCTGCTTTCGCCCCCGGACACTATTCTTGATTGAGATCGTTGCATTCCGTCCATCGGGGACCACGGCGATAAACACCAAGATGGGTACGGG
>JABEVA010000238.1 GCA_013044065.1 Phycisphaerae bacterium | reverse complement strand
TTGCTGCGGGCGTTTGAAGCTGCGGCCACTGGTCGCAGTGGTCCTGGGCAGCGGGCTGACTCTGATGCCGGCCGCGGTTCAGGCCCAGACCGGCGCGGCGGCAGGGGCGGCGGTGCCGGCCTATTCGCTAACCGATGAAGCGGACTTATTCATGCACTATTCGCTGATGGGGGATCTGACGCTGGCGCAAAATTTTGGCCAAGCCATTTTAAGCAGCCATCCCAAGCCGGTGGCTTTGCTGCGGGCGTTTGAAGCTGCGGCCAATGGTCGCAATGTTTCAGAAATTCTCTTGCAGAATCAGAAAAATAAACCATTGCGTGCGGTATCGGCGAAGATTGCGGCGGTGCTCGAAGAAGGGCAGATAGACCTGGCCCGCAATCCGGATCGGATTAAGGCGGCGATAGCCCACATGGCGATGAGTCCGCGGGCGTTTGTGGTTTCGCGGCAACGGTTGACCGCCGCCGGCGAATTTGCGGCCCCGTTTTTTATTGCGGCGATGAACAGCCCGGCGGATCGAAGCAAAGTGCCATATATTGTGCAGATGATGAGCGATATCGGCAAGCCGCTGGTGAACCCGCTGGTGCAGGCTTTGCAGACGCCGGTAATTCCGGAAAGAATCCAGTTTGTGCAGGTGCTGGGGAATATCGGCTATGCCCAGGCGTTGCCGTATCTGAAAGCGATTGTGGAGAATCCGAAATCCGGCCCGGTGCTGGTACAGGCGGCGAAGATCGCGGTGCAAAAGATTGATCGCCACGGATTTTTTGCCCATTTGAATGCCGCGGAATCGTTTGTGAATTTGGGATGGCGGTATTTTTACAATTCGCCCGCCGTCGCGGCCAACCAGCCCGACGAAGCCACGAACCCGGTGTGGTACTTTAATAAGACACTCAACAACGTGGTGGCCACGCCGGTGCCGACGGCGATCTGGAAAGATGTGCAAACGATGCGGGCGGCCAAAGATGCTTTGCGGCTCTCTCCAAAGAATCCCACGGCGATGAGTTTGTGGCTGGCGGCGGATTTGCGGTGCCAGATCGACTTGCCGATGGGCCAGAGTAATCCGACTCAGCCGACGGGAACGCCCAGCGCTCATTATTATGCGGTAGCGGCGGGACCGCTTTATTTAAATCCGGTGTTGGAAATTGCGCTTTCGCAGCACAATACGCCGCTGATTCTCAACACAATTGCGGCGTTGGCGCAAACCGGAGGTGTGCAGGGGCTGGTGGGTACGGGCAAGGCGGCGACGCCGCTGATGACGGCGCTGTCTTATCCGGATCCGCAGGTTCGCTTCGAGGCGGCTTTTGCATTGGCCAAGGCCAATCCGGCGCAGAAATTCATGGGCTGGTACCGGGTACCGACCGTGCTGGCTGAGGCGGTGGCGCAAGCGGGTAAACCGGCGGCGATTCTGGTGGATGCCAATGCGCAAAATCGCAATCGGCTGCGGGCCATATTAAGTCAGCAGTATCATGTGTACGATGCGCCGCACTTTGCGCAGGCTTTGGTACAGGCGCGGTGGGCTGCCTACATTGGGTTGGTGGTGGTTCCGGGCGGGGCACCGGCCAACCACATGTTGGAAATGGCGGCCACAGATGAACGCCTGCAATATGCGCCGGTGCTGGTAACCGGCCCGGTGTATGATGTTCCAAAGCTGAAGCTGGAATACGTGAATCAGGTTACGGTGGGAGAAATTGCCACCACGGCGGACAGCGGCGAGATTGACGCAGCGCTCCAGCAGATTAAGGATCGACTGCACATTGCGACAATTGGGCCGGGGCAGGCGACGAAGTTTTCGGTGGAGGCGTCGCATCTGCTCAGGCAAATAGCCGTGAATCGGGGTAGCATCTACGATGTGAACGCCGCCCTTCCCGCGTTGTTAACCGCACTGCACAATTCCAATTCGGCGGTGGCGTTGGCGGCGGCTGCGGCTTTGGGACAGATGCGCAATCCACAGGCCCAACTGGCTCTGGCACAAAGGGCGTTGGAACAGGAGAGCCAAAGCGCCGTGACGGTGCGGCAGGCGTTGCTGCTGGACTTGGCCGCCTCGGCGCGCAATGTTGGCAATCACCTAAGTGCCGACAGCATAGATCGGTTAATTCGGGTAGTGAAGGGCAGCGCCGCAGCGCAGGTGCGTACTGCGGCAGCCACGGCTCTGGGGGCGTTGAATGTACCGAGTAATCAGGCTGCAGAGCTTATCTTGACTCAAAGACATTGAAGCACGCGGTTGTCAGTGGTGGTAAGATCGTGTAAATTGATGGGCTGGCTTGCCGGCGCGCTGACGCGCCGACGGAGCGTTGATGCTCATTAAAAGGAATGTTTACCCATGGTAACATCAGGCGAAACAACATCGGTTAAGGCGCTTTTGGAAAAGGTCCGACAGCAGGTGGCCGCCGGCCATATGGAGGCCGCCTTGGACCGCCTGGAAGAGGCCTATCGTCTGGACCCTAAAAATCAGGAGGTGGCCTTTAAGCTGGCCTGGTATTTGGATTTGCACGGTGAAGATGAACGAGCTATCGAAATTTATGAGGCGCTTTCAGACCTTACTCCAACGCACGAAGGCGTACTGCTGAATCTTTCGGTATTGTATGAGGACGGCGGCTTTTATGACGATGCCGAGGAGGTGCTGCATCGGCTTTTGACCTCCAAGCCGAACCATCCACGCGGCCGCATTTATTATCAGCACATTGACGGTTCGACGGATATGGTTATTCAGGATGATCCGGAGAAGCGTTTTCTTAACCGCAATATACTGTTGGACACGCCGGTGACAGACTTTGAGCTTTCGGTGCGGGCGAGAAACTGCCTGCGGAAAATGAACATCCGCACGTTGGGCGATTTGCTGAAAACTTCCGAGGAAAGTCTTTTAAGCTATAAAAATTTCGGCGAGACGAGTCTGGAAGAGATTAAGGTGATGTTGGCCCGCAAGGGCTTGCGCTTAGGCCAGGCCTCTGAAGATCTGGCTCATGCCCGGCGGCTGGAAATGGTAAGAGCTGCGGCTCCGAATGTTCCCGAGTCGGTCCTGAATCAATCGGTGGAAGATCTGGAACTTTCTGTGCGGGCCGCAAGGGCGTTGGAACGATTGAACATAACCACGGTCGGCGATCTGGCCAGCCGCACCGAGGCGGAAATGTTGGGCTTGTCCAATTTTGGAGAAACCAGTCTCAATGAAATTAAGCAGCGACTGGCGGAAGTGGGCCTGGCTTTGCGAAAAGTAACTTAACCTAAAAGGATGCCCGCCTGATCTGAGGCCCGGCTGGTACAAGAGTTTTTTGAAAGGATCAAGGATGATCCATGTGAGAAAGTTTCAACAAGTATCGGCGATACTTGCGGCGGTAGTGTTGTTATCTGGGTTGGCCGCGTGTCAGAGCTCGGGCCTGGGTACTGCGTCATTGCCGACGCCGCCATCGGTACCGATGACCACATTGCAGTGGCCAGCAACCACGGTGGCCAATGCGGGGGGGTATCCGGCGGTTCCGGCGATCTTACCAAAACCGTTGGTGTTGGGGCCGGCGTATCCGGCGGTGATTCCGATCGCGTGGCAGAGGACCGAGCCGTGGATCCGTGTGAAAATCACCCGGCAAAGCCCGGTGCGGCCATGGATTAATCCCACCCTTTATCGGGGGCGGATTGAGATAGATCGTCTGCCGGACGGCCATTACATTGCCCTCAATGTGCTGCCGATCGAAGATTATCTGGCCGGCGTGCTTTCGCGGGAACTTTACGGCAATTGGCTGCCCGCCACGTATGATGCGCAGGCTATTGCCGCGCGCACCTACGCCCTTTATCAGATGGAAACCTTTGGTAAAACACATCCTTGGGATGTCACGGGCAATCAGAATTCCCAGATGTATGGAGGACGCAACGCGGAAACGCTCCGGGCGTGGAATGCGGTTCGGGCCACCTGGGGGGAGGTGATGATGGCAACGAAAGATGGCACGACCGGCGTTTTTTGTGCCTATTATTC
>JABEVA010000237.1 GCA_013044065.1 Phycisphaerae bacterium | reverse complement strand
CCATGGATAAACTGGAGCAGATGGGCATTGAACCGGGGGAGGTTACCGCAGCCATTGGTCCGGCGATAGGGCGGGATTTTTTCATGGTGAACAGCGATGTTACCACGGCCTTGCTGCGGGTAGAGCTGGCGGAGGCGATTGTGCACGACTCCGGCCGACAGGACCGGGTGGACCTGAATCTGGCGGTGCGGCGGCAACTGGCCCGGCATGGGGTGCGGCAAGTTGATTTTGGTGATTATTGTACGTATCGCGATAAGGAGGAATTCTTTTCGCATCGGCGGGATTCCGGCCGCACCGGAAGAATGGCGGCGGTGATTGCCCCGACGTGCACGTAAAGGCGGCGCTTCCGGGTGGTTGGTGTTCTCTCACAGCTACGATTGGGGGTTGACGGGAGTAGACCGGTACGCGGAAAACATTTTGCAGGAGCCGCGACGTGCCAACAAGAATCTTTGCGCCTTACAAAGCATTCGATGGGTTGTGGGACAGAAGGCTATCGGGCGGGGTCTGTGGTTGCTGTTGCGGACCCGCCGACGGAACCTTGCCAGCTCATTTCGCGTATGGCGCGAGTCATGGGGTTAAACACATCCTGCCGGAGGGGCAATGCCGCGGCCAGCCCCTGCCAGAGCCAATCCCAATGGCCGCCGGAATAATCATATTGCGCCCCATTGAATAAATACACATCGAGACTCCAGGTGAACACGTACACCATTCCATGGCCCAGGCGATGGCGATACAAAAGCGGGCTACCGTTGGCTGAAACCAGAATCTCGGCGGTAGGCGTCGGCGTCACATGCGTTAACCACGCCGGCTCCGGCAGGTTCCAGCGTGTAAGGCCGCCGGTGGCAAAGTGCCGATGGTGGGACTCAATGGCGGTAATGGCACGACATTCCTGTCGCCGGTGAACAACTGCGCACCCGGCCAGAGCGGCGAGGGTCGGTGAAGGGCGAACTTTTACATAAGGGTCTTCGATTTTATCGGGCAGTGCCAGGGGAAGAAAAAGTGTTCCTCCGGCTTTGACGTAACGCAAAAGGCGTGGCGGAACTTCCGGGTGGTCTCGGGTGTAGGAGGGCGTGGCGAGAATAATAAGGCGATGCCGGGCGAGGCGTTGCGGGGAAATAAAGTTTTCGCCGGTGGAAGTAAACGCCGCGGTGGCAAAAATCCCCTGCCGCGCCAGGGCCGTGAAAATGCCAAACCCGGTGCAGTTGCTCCGATAACGATACAGGCTTTGAAAAAGCGGAGTCGGGAACAGCACCAGCACTTGCCGGGAGGCTGAAATGGCGGCTCGGCACGGCAAACTCCGGCCCGTGGCGCGGGCGACGCCCAAAGCCGGCCGCTCCGAACCATCAAAGCGCAGCAGCCCCATGGTTTCGCCGGCCTGCTGGTAGCGTTTGCGATCTTCCACACTGCGGGCAAGATCGGCGGAGGGAAGAACGGCGCTGCGCGAAAGTTCATCATCCGTCCAGCACCAGTAGTTGATACCATAGGCATCGCAGCTTTTGATATAGGCGTTGAACCGGTCGATCATCAGAGCCTGGGTGGTCTCATCGGGTACACCCCGGCGATTGCCGATGTCCGTGCCGTGGCACAAAATCAGGGCCTTGGCGGATTGCTGCATCCAGCGCACGAGCATTTGCACGTAACCGGCGTTGCCGATCAGGTCGATCGTGGGTTTATTGGCCACAGGTTCGACCAGCCACTGTTGGTCACGCGGGCTGGTGTCGTGCGTGCCGCGCATGCCTTCCCAGTTATAACATTCCAGCCACAGCACATCGGCGGTGACCAATTCGGGCACCAGCACGTTGATAAGCCCGACCGCGAATTCCACTCCTTCCATATCATTGATGGACAACTGCCGCGGGGCCAGCGTTTTCATCAGGCGAAAGAGGCGACGGTTGGCCTGGGAAATAAGCACCTGCTGCATCAGGGCGTATTCAAAAGCCCGCGGACTCTCACGGCTGAAGTGGGCCGGAGTTTCGGGTGGCAGGGCAATTTGGTTCCACGCCTTCTCGCGCCGGGTTAAATCGAGGAGTTTTCGGGCCAGGGAAAAATTTCCACCAAACCGTCGCTTCAGCCAGCGGTGCCAGTGGCTATGGACTGGCGAGGCCTGGGCTCGGGGAGGATTCCAACCGGGGAAATCAAACCGGCCCACCCGTCCCATGGTACCAATGACCTCCGGCCGATCGGCGTAGCGCCGCAAGAAGAAGCGATAGGTCCAGTGCAGGCACCTTTCGGCTTCCCCAGAGGTGGCGGCATTCCATAATTCTGCGCCCGGTTGGACACGCGCTACCCGACACCAAGTTTCTCTGCTGATGCGGGTGCAGGGGAAAACCACACTTCGCAAGCCGCCGCGCGCAATAACGTCAAGGACGCGATCAAGCTGCTCGAAAAGCGTTTTATTGGGCTGCAAATCCGCGGGCTGATAAAAATCGGCACCGGGAAGAAATAACCCCACTGCGTTGAGACCGGCATCTTTCATACGGGCAACGTCGTCGCGCAACATGCGGAAATTATGGGCGAAATGCTCGCCCAGCCAACTGCCGCAGCACGTACCGGGGCGGCGCCCAAAATAGGTGGAACCATGGAAAAACCAGGGCTTGCCATTGAGAGTAAATTGCCCTTGGGCGTTGGTTTTAACAAAGTGTGCCATGACTTACCCATCGAGTCTACAGTTGCAGCCAGAGCCGCAATTGCCCAGGTTGCAGATGGCTTAAATCGGGCAGGGCAAAATCCGCCCAGGTTTTTACCTTTTCCAGCGGGCTGGAGGTGGCCACGCCGAGCACACGCAGGCCGGCATCGTGGGCGGCCGCGGCACCGCCGGCGGTATCTTCAATCACCAGGCTGCGAGCTTTATCCAATTCGCCATTGGAGTGCAATTGCAGGGTGTCAAAGGCCCGGCGGTACCCTGCGGGATCGGGCTTGCCATGGCGGACATCCTCAATGGCCACGATGGCCTGAAAGAGGTCTTGTAAATGAAAGGCCGCCAGAATGCGGAGAATTTCCACGCGTCTGGCTCCGGAACATATCGCCAGAGACACGTGCCATCCGGTGAGAAGGGCAAGGGTACTGGTGACGCCGGCCAGCGGGGCGCTGATCTGGGAAAGTTCGGTGTCCATGATATGGTCTTTGAGCGCACAAAGTTCGTTGAGCAGCGGCTCGGAGGCATTTATTCCGGCATCGCGCAAGATACATGCAAAGCCTTCGCGATTACCAAAGGCAATGTAGCGCTGGTAGTAAGAGGTGGGGTCGATGCGCACGCGGGCCGCGAGCTTGTCGGTGAGGCGCAGCAGGGCTTCGTTGTAGGCAATAAGGTGCTGGGCTTCAGTGTCGGCGATGACGCCGTCAAAATCAAAAATCACGCAACTGCGGGCCATGGTTTTATTTCCCCAAAGGGGCTTTTATAACCGCACAGTGCTTTGCTGAAAACCCCGGAAAGAGGTTTGCCGGGGTGCGTTAATGCCGGGTATGTCGGCGCCGGTGAATGACGATGGTGCCGGCATCGGTTGATTCGCCGGTGGAAACGTGAATTGCTTTGCGCAGCCTGCCCATACCCGCCCCGCGCAACATGGCCACAATTCGATACCTGCCTGCAGGGGCGTTATTGACGGTGAAGGTGCCATCGTTGGCGGTCCGGGTGATGCCGGTAACCGCCCAGATGGTCTGGCCGGGCTGGATGTCCTTGAGTACGCGCCCCAGCGGTCTATGCTTTCTGACATTGCGGGGAATCTTGATCAGCCGGACCAGCGCACCGGCCACCCCATGGCCACCGCTATCGACCACTTTGCCGGTAATGCTGCCGGTTCGGGCGGCATCTACGGCGGCCCGGCTTAGCGAACCGGCGGCCGATAATCCCAAGGCCATGGCCAAGAGGACCGATAGGGTGGGGCTTGACATGATACGCATGATTGAAGACTCCGGGAATTTAAGATTGCACGCGTCAACGAGGCCGACACCTCAAGGGTCGGTTTCACCTCTGAGGGTCTTGCTGGGCAGCCCTGACGAACCGCCCGTGAGAATTTTCGGCGAGCCAGTGGCAACTGGTAGACGGCGATCGCCGCGTGCAGCAAGCGGAGGCTCGTCGAGATTGT
>JABEVA010000236.1 GCA_013044065.1 Phycisphaerae bacterium | reverse complement strand
TTCATAATGGTGCTTTGGCGGGCCAAGGGTCTTTGGCGGCGCGGGAGGCGGAGGTGTTTGGAGTGTAGATGTTTGTCCATAATTACCCCGCCCATGGCCTGGCCGCTACACCGTGGAAGAGAGCAATTGAGCAGAGCGTCTGGCGGGTGCAGCAGCGGCCTGATAAGGGCAGAATATACCAAAGTGCGGCAAGGCCGCAAGCGGAGCGAGCCGTTTGAGTGGTCCGTGGGTGCGTGAGAGTTTGGGCGGCAAGAAAGGTGCAGGCGGGGCTTGGAAGTTGTTCGGGAATGGGGCGCGGTAGGGACAAGGTCCGTGCCAGCCTTGGCAGCGAAAGCACTTTGATCTCCAGAGAAGCCATCCTCGGGCCGGCCTTTTTGGGCGAAGGTGTTGGGACATGGCGACGGTATGGGGCCGCGTCGAAGCTGGCACGCACCTGGGCGGGTTAAGGAGCTACTTATTGGGACTATCGCAATTTGTCAGATAGCTTATAATATGCGATTATGATGAAGCATTCGTTAAGGGGATATATTTGATATGACTATTGAACAGGCGCTGGCGGAACATCGTTATGAAACGGCCCGCAGGCTTTGTGCGGCGGCCATTGCGGGAACTTCTACCCATTCATCGGCGTATGCTGGTTTGGCGATGCAGATGCACCGAGCGTTACAAGGTCTTGGCGACATCGCGGGATGTCGGGAGATACTCCATACGCTGCACCCGGATTCGGAAGGGCTGCGGCTGGAGGTGGCTTTGCTGTTGGCGGAGGATGCGCAGCAGCTTGGAGATTACAACTTTTACCGCATTTCCGAAGCGGCAAAGGCGGGACTTACCTATGATGAATATCAAGGTGAATTGCAGGGGCAAATAACGAGGCATTTGGAAGAGGCGGGGCGATTGGCCAAGACCGTGGGCGAGCAACGTCGCCTGACGGAGACAGCAGCGCGTGTGGGTCGGGCGGTTGGGCCGGCACCGGCGAAAGTGGAAGAGGCTACGCCGACGGCCAGCGAGCCGGTGGCCACGGGAACGGTAGAGTGCCGGCTGCATTTTCCGGACGGCGAACCGGCGCGTGGTGTGGCAGTCACCTTGGGGCTTGAGATTAAGCGAACGGAAGAAGATCCACGCACTTACTGCAAACCGAACATGCATTATTATCCGATTTTGGGGCCGGCGGATGTGCTTATGGCCACCACGGATGAGCGGGGTGATTGTCAATTTACCAAGGTTCCGGCGGGTTGCCACGAGTACATTGCGGTGAGCTTACCGGCGGCTGATTTTGATATTGCCACGCGATTTCTGTCGCACCGAGTGGCCGTGGTTGGCGGGGAGACCACGCGTTTGAACTTAACCATTCAGGAATGGAAGAGTGGGGTGTCGCAGGCGGTGAAGAGTCCATTTGCGCAAGAGGTAAGGTGGGGGCAGACGACTGCCCGACTGGTGGCCACGCAGGCCATGAACAATCCATTTTATTTTGATTTTCCGCGGCAGATGGTGGCCTTGGATTTACCCTCCGGCGTGGGTGCCAAGGCCGATCGGTTGGTGCTGCTGTGCTCGGAAAATCCGGGCTATGGGCAGCCGTTGCAGGTGGTGGCTGGGAAGGCGCATTTTTTTGCGGATTTACCGGCCTGCTCGCAAAGGGTGTGGGCGCTGTATCAAATGGAAGAACCGCTGTCCAACGCCCCGGCGCGGTTGGAGCCGCAACCAAAGCGGGGAGACGAGAGACGGGCGTCGGGAGCGGCGGCTTGGCCGAGAACAGGAAAATTTGGCGCAGGTGAGCAGGAGAGCGCAAGGAAGACGGTGCCATGGGTGGCTGTGCGGGTGGATGGTTCTGGGGAAGCGGCGGTATTGGCGGAACAATCTTTTGGCGGCGCGGAAGTAGCAACGGGTTGTGGTACAGGTGGGTACCCACTGACGCTGATTGCGGATTCCAGCGGATCGACTGCGGTGATTGAAACCGGCCGGAGTGCGTTTCGGATTCCGATGGGCTCGGGCAAGGACCACCTGCCGCCGCTGCTGGCGGTGCGGGGTGAAGATGGAGTATGGCGGGGCCAAGGGCGGCTGATATTGCCGGGGGGCGTTGAGGTTATTGAGCGCAGCACCGAGATTGTGGAAGCCGGCCCGCTGCTGCTGCAAGTGCGCATTGGTTATACCTTTTCGGATGGGCATGAATACACCATGGTATGGACGGCCCACGCCGGGGAAGCCTATTTGCTGGCGGAAGAAACGGCAGAGGAGATTGCGGGGGCAGCGTTTGAATTTTCGTTAAAGGAATTCAGCGGTGGCAGAGGATTTTTACATTGGACGCCGGAACATGGAAATCTGCACTGGACGGATCTGAAAGGGGAAAATCGGGAACTGGCGCGGCTGCAAGAGTCGGTGGCGTGGTGGATTTATCCACAGGGCTTTGGCTATGCGATGACGGCGAAGGGCTTAGAGCAGCAGGATTACATTGGGGTATTTAGCCGATGCCGCGGCGATTGGGAAGACTGCCGATTTGAACGCATCGCGCAAGGCCCCGGCGATGAAAATCGAGAACTGGACTGGCCATTTCCGGAAATGGTGGGATCCACCATTTCGATGATTACGGCCCATACGAGCGTGGATGGCGATGCATTTTACCGTTGGCGCTTTTTTGAAGGGCGGCGCTGCTGGGGAATTCTGGTTTCCACGCTGCGGCGCAATGACGGCGACTGGAAGGAAATTTCGGCGGTGCAGCATAAAACATCTGCGCCGCGCCTGACGGATTTTATGCACTGGCGACTGGACGAACAGGATCAGGTGATGCGGCCAGCGGTGGTGGCTCGCCGGGCTGAGTTAAAGCATTTGCGGGAGAAGACCCGCGTGCCGGCATTTGCGGATATCTGGAAGCGCATCTGTTCGGGCAAAGCGTTTGGGGCGGCGGAAGGTTTGCGCTTTGCCGTGGAAGGCAATCCGCAGGTGGCCTGGCGAAAAAAGCTCGAATTGGTGGGTGTGGCCCACATTCGGGCCCGGATGACCTTGCTGGGGCGGGATTATTCGGACATGTACAGCCCGGTGGGTGCGCGGCCCATCACGGCATGGGTGGAAGATTACGACCTGATCGTCGCCAGCGGGGTCTTTACGCCGGAGGAAGAACGATTGGTGCGGTCCTGGCTGATGCTCATGGGCCATTTGTACATGTCCCCGGATCTGATGAATTGGAAGTTCAACTCCCGCAACGCCAACTTTGAGGCCGACCGCGTGGATGTCGTCGGAGTGATCGGATTGGCCTTTCAGGGCAACCCGGATGCGGCGGCATTTGTTAAGCACGCCGCCGACCGAATGGAAAAGTCGCTCAATGTCTATTGCACACCCGGCAGCGGCAAATGGTATGAAAACCCGGCCTGTTATTACCTTCATGCGGCCAAATGCCGGATGAACCTGGCGTTTCATCTGGCCACGCATGGCATACAAGACCCGACGGCGATACCCAGGCTGAAGGACTTTTTGCGATGGGGAATTTTGCTGCTTACCCCGCCCTGCCCGCACGATTACCACGCCATGAGCGAGGGCTTGGGGACGACCACGTACGAGAAGGCGGAGAAGGTGCGGCGCATCGCCCCCATCGGCGATCATGCGCATCTGGGGCCATGGGTGCCGGATCATTACGCTTTGCTGGCGAAGTTGTACCGCAGAAGTGATCCGGAATTTGCGGATCTGTTGATGTGGGCATGGCGGGCGGGTGGATCCAACGGGTCTTATTACGGTAATATGCCGCTGCTATTTGCCAACCTGACGGAAGAAGACCTGAAGTTTAGTCCACCGCCGAACCTGACGAGCCGACGCTTGGAAGGATTCGGGGCGGCGTTTCGCGGGAAGTTTAATGAGCCGGACGAATTTTTTCTGCTTTTCAAGCAGGGGCCCGGTGGGTATCGGTATCATCGGACGGAAGGTTCGATCATTTTGTTTGCGGACGGTAAACCGCTGATTTACGATGGCGGGGAAGCGGGGGAAACGTGGCGTCATTCAACGGTGTCGTTTGGTGCTACGCATACGCCTCTGGCGCCGGGCCATGTTGAACGGTTCCATAGTTTTACGGCGGTGGATTTCGCGCAAGGGGTGCATCCGAAGGCGCTGGAACCAGGTGAGCCGATTTTTTTAAGCGATTCGTGCGAAGATCAGTTGGTGCAGGTGGCGTATGAACGCTTTGCGGAGGCGAATCCGGCGGATGTACGGAGTGTGCTATGGGTGAAGGATGAGTATGTGGTTTTGCATGATGATTTTTCGCTGCCCGCCAACTTGCTGTGCCATTGGCATTTGCAAGTGGTGAGTGATGGGCATCGGGGGGATTGGCGGAGCGGTTTTGAGTTTCAGGGAAGGTTCGGCACCAATTTGCAGGTGTTGCTGCCAGGGCAGAAGTTTGCCTGTGAAAAGGTCGAACAGGTTCCGATTTTAGAGCCGGACCCGCAAAGACATGCACCGGAGCAGCGGTTTTCCATGCGTCATCTGATGCTTTCGGGCGAGAAAGCGACGCAATATTTGGCAATTTTGCGGCCCATGGCTATTGGAGCAGTGGGGGTGCAGGCGGAGCTTATTCATGCGGATCAAGAAGTGGTGGGTGTGGAGGTGCGTGGGCAGGATATGGAAGATCAGATTCTGCTGGGCAGGCGGGAGTTTTCCGCGGGCGGGG
>JABEVA010000235.1 GCA_013044065.1 Phycisphaerae bacterium | reverse complement strand
CGATGCTTACGCAACACTCCATGCAGGCCAAAATACAAAATTTCCTGGCCCGCAAACGCTTGGCGTGCGCGCTCAGGCAATTACGGCAGTGCCATTCGTGGCAGTCCCCATCAGTACGCTTATCGCACGCGGGGAACATTTCGGTCCCAAGGCTCCCCGCTGGCGAATTTTAATCGGTCGCTACAATTATTCGCGCTACCTGCCGGAAGTGGAGTTATCGAGTTTTCCCGAACTTTCCCAGGTTAATTTCCACCTGCTCCCGGAATATTGTGATCTCGAATTGGTGCTCAATTGAGCGGCGGAGTTCACACCAACTTATAAGCAATATTCGGGACAGCCGCGAATGCCATTAACTTAAGCAGAAAAAGCCCTGAAATCAACGAAATTTAACAGCTTTCGTTGATCATCCTATTTCAATCATGGCCTTGAGCACTCCGGTTTCCGGTTTCACCCAGGTCGGGAAAAGGTCGGGCACGTCCAAGAGCTTGCCGCGATGGGTAATCCACGGACGGGTATCCACCTGGCCGCTTTCCACCAGGGCGATGATACGCTGAAAATCCTGGCCCCGGCTGTTGCGGCTGGAGAGCAAGGTCATTTCCCGGCGATGGAATTCCGGATCGTGAAAGGTAACGTCCCCCTGAAAAAGCCCCACCAGCACAAGCTTGCCTCCGCTGGCTACGTATTGAAACGCGGCCATCATCGACTTGGGATTGCCGGTGGCGTCAAAGACCGTCGTGGGCAACTCATCCTGGGTGATGGAGGCGAGCTGTTCCAGCGGAGCCTGGGCGGGATTCACCACAAATTGGATGCCGAGTTGCTTTTGGCAAAACTCCACCCGGCGGAGGTTGGGTTCCATTACGATGGGCTTGGCTCCGGCGGCCAGCACAAATTGCAGCGTCGCCAGCCCAATTGGTCCCAGTCCGATGACCAAAGCCCATTCATCATGGACCAGCGCGGCCCGATCGACGGCATGTGCTCCGATGCCCAGTGTTTCCACCAAGGCCAGTTGTTCCAGTGTGAGCTGCCGGGAGGGGTGAAGTTTATTTTGTGGCAGCAGTAGAAACTGGCAAAATCCGCCATCGCAATGCACCCCCAGTACCTGCAGCCGCATGCAACAATTAGTTTTACCGCGGCGGCAGGCGATGCAGGTTCCGCAACTTAAATATGGCTCCACCGCACACCGATCTCCGACACGTACGTGGGTCACGCCGGTACCCACCGCAACCACCTCCACGCCTAATTCATGGCCCAGCACGCGCGGATACGTGAAAAATGGCTGGTTACCGCAGTAGGCATGAATATCGGTACCGCACACGCCCACGCGGGCGATGCGCGCCAGCACTTCGCCGGGGCCGGGTGCGGCCAGCTGGGGGCGGTCGATCATGGCGAATTCGCCCGGCTTGTTGAGGAGAACGGTCTTCATAAGTTCAGTCATTATTCTCCGGCAGACCGGACGGCCAAGTCTGGTTATGAATGGGTTTTAACAGATCCTGTACCTGCTCCAAAAGGGCCAGGTCCAGCGGCTCGGCGACCCAACGGACATTGTTGCGGAAGTTTTCCGGATTGGCTGTGCCCACGATGGTGGTGGCAATACGTTTTTCCGCCACGGCAAACTGAATGGCCAGTTTGGCAATGTCCACGCTCCGTCTTTGGCAAAATGCCGCAGCTCGGGCACAGGCTTCACGAATGGCCTGCGGTGCGGGGTGCCAAGACGGCGCTGGACGGCGGCTTAACAAGCCCATGGAAATGGGGGCGGCACTCATAATTCCCACGCCCTTCATTTCCAGTTCCGGAACAATTCGGAGCAGCGAGGTGTCAAAAAGTGTGTATCGACAGTAAGAGAGAATGGTGTCGATGGAAGCGGATTTTAAAACCTGCGTGAAAATTTTCAGCGGCAATCCGGTAATACCCACAAAACGTACTTTGCCGCTTTGACGCAGCTTTTCCAAAGCCGGAAGGGTCTCCTGGATGATCTGGTCCAGGCGGACAAACTCAATATCATGGCACTGAATAAGGTCAATATGGCCACAACCCAGGCGGGCCAGGCTTTCATCGACACTGGCGATCACCCGCCGGGCGGAAAAATCAAATTGGCTTTCGCCATAACGGCCCACCTTGGTGGCTAAAATATAGCGGTCGCGTGAAATTCCGGCCAAGGCGTAGCCGAGCATGGTTTCCGCCTTGGTCAGGCCGTAATAGGGGGAAACGTCGATGAAATTAACGCCGAGGTCTAAGGCCGTGTGTACGGTTTTGATGCAGTCTTCGCGGACCACCGAATGAAACACGCCGCCCAAGGATGACGCGCCGAAGCTAAGCGCGGAAACCTTCAGGCCGGTCTTTCCTAGCGGTCGATATTCCATGGGTGATATTTCCTGCAAGCAATTTTAATGTTGCCAACGTTACCAAGGATAATATAAGGCCATCCATGCCACTGATGCAACGACCAAACCGCGACCCGCCCCGTCGCCCCAGGGCGAAATCATATAAAACAATGGCCATTACTAATACGACAATATTCACATTTGCGGCATTGGCACGATGGCCTTGCGTATGGTATGACATCGGCGG
>JABEVA010000234.1 GCA_013044065.1 Phycisphaerae bacterium | reverse complement strand
GGGGTGGCGATTGGTCCGGAAAGCACCATGGCCGAAAACACCGGCGTGATTTTGGGTTCCGGCGGCGGGGCGGCGGAATTCATTGAAAACCAATACCGGGCCTTTTTTACCGGCGAGGGCAAGGCTTCCCCGTTTGGCGTTTCCGCGGCCACCGGTGGCGGTGCCTCCAGCGAGATTTCCATTGCCCTGGGTCTGCACGGGCCGTCCCATGTTATCACCAATGGATGTGCTTCGAGCACCGATGCCATCGGATACGCGCTGTGGCATATTCAGCGGCAGAACACCCCAATGATGCTGGCCGGCGGAGCGGACGCTCCCATTACCGCCGGTATCATCAGCGGCTTTGAGCTCATGCGTGTTCTGGCCGGCCCGGCAGCACCGATACAGCGGGCCAGCCGCCCATTTTCGCGCGACCGCCAAGGCTTTGTTCTGGCGGAAGGGGCCTGGATGTTTTTGTTGGAAGATTACAGCCATGCCCTGGCCCGCGGTGCCACCATGCTGGCCGAGGTGCTGGGCTGGGCCAGCACATGCGATGCGTTTCATCGCGTACAGCCAGCGCCCGATGCCGCCCAATCAGCGCGGGCCATGCGGTTGGCCCTAAGCGATGCCGGGGTTTCTCCGCGGCAAATTCAATACGTGAATCTTCATGGCACCGGCACGGAGCTCAATGACCGGCTGGAAACCATGGCCATTCATCAATGTTTTGGCCAATACGCCGACAACATTCCGATGAGCAGTACCAAATCCATGATTGGTCATCCGCAGGGCGCATGCGGGGCGGCAGGGCTGGCAGCAACCATACTTTCTCTGCGTGAGGGTTTCATTGCACCCACCATCAACCTCCTCGACCCGGCCCCGGAATGTGATCTGGATTACGTTCCCACCCACGCCCGTCCCACCGATGCCACTCTGGCCCTGTGCAACTGCATTGCTTTTGGCAGCAAAAATTCCGCCCTGGTGGTGCGGGTGCTAAAAGGCTGATTCGCCTCTGTTGCTGACTGGGCGAAAAAAAGCGGCTATCATCATCGCTTGTATGGACCGCCTATCATCACAGCGTCGCTGCACTATCATCCGGGTCGGTATCGTCATCATCGCTATGGCGGCCCAGCCAACGTTTTCCGCTCCGGCGGCGACCGTTGCTCTAAGGGACCGGGCAAAAATAACTTCACACTTTCCGGCTGGTTCTTTTGGCCGCTGGCGGCGTTGCTCGCTCCGTACAGACCCAAGGTTTGGGTATGCGCCTCGCTCGAGTCTTGCCAGCAGCCAAAATTACCGCGCCGTAAAACCCGAATTTAATTTTGCCCAGTCCCTAAGCACCACGATGCGCGCTTTGCTGAAAAAAAAGGTTCGTATCCGCAACGGCTATGCGGTCTTTACCGGAAAGGTGCGGTGGTTGGCCAACAAGACCCTCCAGTCCTGTCACGGCACGCTGCGGATAGGAGCGGACGGCGTACAATTTCCGGATCGGGGGCCACAGCAGCTTTCCCTGCAACACGTTGGCGCCACGGCTCGCGTGGATGCGTCCCGGACTCTCGGCGGCACGCTGACCTTGAACGCCAGCCAGGGCATTACCCGCATCGCCTCCGTGGGTTATGCGTGGCTGCATGCTGCGGCCCTGGTCATGCATTGGGATTTGAGCCATGGATGCTTGCATCTGCGCCATTTTCAGTTGCACGCCATGGGCGGCACCATTGAGGGAAGCGCCTCGCTTTTTATGTCAACTGCCACCTTGCGGATCACCTGCTCCGGCACCAACATCAACCAGGCGACACTGTTGGCTCATTTTTCACCACAGCGTTTCGATATCATGGGACCGGCCGACTTCGCCGCCGCTGTGACTATTCACTTTTCCGGAGCCATCACCGGCACGGTCAGCGTCCGCAGCACCAAACCCGGGATCTTGCGGATGTACCGGATTCCCGTATTGGCAAGTGTGCTTACCACCACCGGGTATTCCCAGCTAGACCCTGTGCTTCGGCGTATGCTGCGAGCTTACCCGTACCAGAGAGAGAAAATCACCATTGCCGCCACCGCGCGCCGGACCATGGTTCAACTCGGTTTTGATCGCAACAAATCCGTAGCGGCCAAAAGCCAGACGGTGGTCATCACACTGCACGGACAAAAGGTGAAGGTGCGTCCGGAAATTCCGCACATCAACAAGACTTTTATTGCACCGCCTATACGCCAGTTGTGGCATGTGATGTTGACACTTTTTGCGAGAGAGAAGCCGGACCATGATTAACCCACCGCCCATGGGCGCAGCCGGCAAAAAAGCGGCCCGCTACCAACACCTACGGGTGGCTTTTTTAGTGCGGCGCTGTGGCCTCAAATGGCGTACCGCAGGGGCCGCCATCGGTTGACGCTTTCACACTAACTACGCGTTGCCCCCTGGAATCCAGCGCATCGTACCAGCCGGCAATTTCCGCGCTGCCAGCCGGCATGTAATGGAATATCAAAGACCGGCGAAAACGGGAGGAACTGACGTTGGGCGTGGAGCCATGAATCAACTGGCCGTTAAAAAACAGTACGTCGCCGGCCTGCATCACCGGCATCACGGGCTGCATACTTTCCGGCGGACGTACGAAATGGGTGGTGAACGAATGTGCCGCATCCGCCTGCTCCGGACAAATTGTCGGCAAATGGTGACTGCCCGGGACTACTTCCATGGCACCGTTTTCGCGATCACAATCGTCAATGGCTATCCATGCCGCCAGACATGTGCCTGGTTTCACTTTGAGATAAAAATTATCCTGATGCAACGCCTGGCCGCGCGAGCCGGGGGGCTTGAAGTAGAACATGCTTTGCGCCGCCCACACATCCGATCCTGCAAAATCCCGGAGCAAAGCCAAAATCCGGCCATCCAAGAGGTAACGCAAAGCCAGCGGCCCCACCGGAAATTCCGGATGGCGATGCGGATTCATCATTCGCGGATAAAACCCCAGCGGGTCACCGGGCTTGGCACCGGCGAGAATATCGGAGATTCCTGGAATCGGACCGTTGGCGGCCAGAGTCATAAACGTATCGCGAATCTCTTTGACCTCCGCGGGAGATATCAGCCCGCGGGAGAGAAAATAACCCTGTTCCTGAAAGCATCTCTCCGGGGAATCAAATTGCGCCGCAGACACCATATAGTTTTCTCCTGTACGTTTGGCCGGGAGGGATCATGGCAGAACCGGCAACACCCAGCATCTTTAAGAATATTAGCAGCGACCGTAGAGACAAGCAAGAAAAAAATTGCTATTATCATATAATATTCTGCTATGAACGAGAATGTGCTATACAATCCGACGGCCCTGGTCGGCAACATTTTTACCGGCCATTTTCAGGAAACGGCGGGCTATCGGTGCTATCGACCGAGCGGAACGGCCGATTGGCTGCTGATCTACACGGTTGGGGGCGGCGGGTTGCTGCGTTCAGCACAGCGAGAGCTGCGCGTTGGACCTGGCGATGCGGTTTTATATTCGCCGCGGACTTACCACCATTATCAGACCGACCCTGGCATCGGGCGGTGGAACCTCCTTTGGGCGCATTTTCAGCCGTATGCACACTGGATGGACCTGCTGCATTGGCCACGGGTGTGGCCGGGTATGATGAGAATTTCCGTGGTCGAACCGGCGCGGCGAAGGCGTTATACAGATAAGCTCAAACGGATGCATGCTCTGGCCACTGGGGGCCATCGCAAGAGTCAGGCGTTGGCCATGAATGCTTTGGAGGAAATACTGTTGCAGTGGGATGACCTGCATCCGGACGCCCAAAACAAACGCCTGGATGAGCGCATTGGAGCGGCCATGGACATGATCTTTGCCGAGCTTTCGCGGCCAACAGCCATTGCCACATTGGCTCGCGCCGCCCGGTTGTCGGAATCACGATTCGCCCATTTGTTTAAGACCCAGATCGGCATCGCGCCGCGTGCATTTATCGAGCAACATCGCATGGGGCACGCCCGCCAGATGCTGATGATGAGCCAACATTCCATCAAACAGGTAGCTGCGGCGGTGGGGTTTGCCAGTCCTTTTTATTTTAGTTTGCGCTTTAAGCGGCAGACCGGTCTAAGCCCACAGGCTTTTCGTCGTCGCAGCCAGCCCTCACCCAGGGCTGTGCCCCGTAGCCGACGGAGAGGAAGCGGTCAAGCGCGCCACGCACGAGGCACTGGGGAATGCGTATGGCGTGGCCGAAGCGATCGGCTTTCAGCAGTCAGCCGGCTACGAGGGATTCACCGTCCCGATAGACATCGGGATAAACTCCGGACGCAGAGGCACGCGGGGGACGACGGGGGGGTATTCACCGCAGGGGACACAGAGGAACACGGGGGCTGACGAGCGGATTAACCATCCCGATAGGCGTCGGGATAAACTCACACACGGATTACGCGGAAAAGCGGCGATATGAGATTCACCACAAAAAGCGAGGAGGCTCACGCGGAGGCGCGGAGGACGCAGAGATGATTTTTACCATCCCGGTGGCCGAAATGTTACTCGAGGATACCGGGATAAACTTCGGCACGATCCCGATCACGGTTCTTGCCGCTTGGTTATCGGGACAGGCGACACAAAGAACGGACGAGGGTATCCACAGATTAGCGGATTTTCATAGATTAAATGACGACGGCGGAGGACGACGGGGGACGACGAGGATTTACCACGATGGTCACGAAGGGACGCGAAGGAGGGACGACGGGACGGGCTACGGTATTCACGCGGAGACGCGGAAGCTGTGCAAGTGGACCACGATCACGGTAGGGTCGCGATGCCGAAAAAGAGAGATATATTAAAATTCGTAGCCCTGTGGTACCCAATAATCCCAGTCCTCTATCGCTTGCATGGTGGCCTCGTCCGTGCTGGGTGCGGGCTTTAGCTGGGCCAGTGGAACTGCCAATTGGCTTTTGCCCTCCCAGCGGGTCATGACAAATATCTCATGCCCGCAATCGTCAGGGTCAGCCAACGCCAGTATTGCATATTGTACCACTTGGCCATGGAAATGCTCGAAAATAACGGCTTAGGTGAATTCCACGCCGCTGTCCAATGGTTCAAGAATTTTTCTCCCACAATCAATCCTAGCTTGCTCGGTTGGCCGTATGGTCTGGGCAAACAGGCTGCCTTGCGGAGTGTTGAGCGCGGTGTCGGCTGGGGCGGCGTAGAAGCTGGTTTGGAATTGTGTGGATATACCTCATGCGGCCAATAGTTGCACATTGTGGAACATTTGGAAGTTGAGGGTGAGTGTGGCCTTGAGTGCCTCCTGATGACGGGTGTTGATGGTCGCAAGGCTTTCGAGCACGGCGGCTTGGAATTGCTGGTGAGTGGGATAATAGCGACCGTTGAGGCAGTCCTTCTTGATGAATTTCCACAGTCGCTCGATCAGGTTGAGGTTGGGCGAGTAGGGCGGCAAAAACAACAGGGTGATCCCGTGTGCTGCAGCGTGATCGAGCAGCAGTTTGCAGTGCCGGTAACGGGCGTTGTCGAGCACGAGGGTGAAGGGGCGCCGGGATGCCAGGCCCGTAGCTTGTCGAGCAGATCACATAAAAGACCTTTCTTGGACAGAAGTGGATCAACTGGTGGAGTCGATCCTGGCCAAATCCTAGAGTCCGCCGCCGGCGTCCGTTTCCAGCGCGTGGTCGGCGAGCGCAATAATCGTGATTTGGCCTTGCATCCGGAGAAGACGCGCATTGCGGATGCGAACAAGGATGGCTTGAGGTTTCTGGGCTACCGGTTCCACAAGGGGAGACGGTTCCTCCGGGACAAGAGCCTTAAGAAATTGCGGCAAGCCATTCGCGAGCGCACTGGTCGAAGCTAAGGCCGGGGCTTGGAAGCGGTTATCGCGAAAGTCAACCCGATCTTGCGGGGCTGGTTTGGCTATTTCAAACACAGTTACCCCACCACCTTCAACCCGAGAGACGGCTGGATACGCATGCGACTGCGGAGGACTCTCCGCAAGCGATGCGGTCGCACCGGGCGCGGTCGGGGATTGGATCACCAACGCTGGCCAAACGCCTATTTCGACGAACTGGGTCTGTATTCACTGACCAAGGCCCGTCAAACCGTCGGTGAGCCTCTGAAGGGATCCCATTGACTGGAGATCCGGATGCGGGAAATCCGCTGGTCCGGTTCGGAGGGAGGGGAGACCGCAATAAAAGCGGTCTTCCCTACCCCTGTCAAAACGGACCCGGTCGGGTACGGGAGCGGGGATGGAATCTTGTGCGGTTGTTGGCGTGGCGGAGGTTCCGATTTCCGGGGACGCCACGGTCTGCCGACGAATGTCGGGATCTTCGGGACCGGGCTGGAGAGTGGGACGGAGCCTTGGGGGCGGTCCCTTACCGGGTCGCATCCTAAAAGCGGCAAACCGGCAAAACGGCAAGGGCGGAGAGTTCCGCGGAGGTTGATGTGGCTTGACGCAATGGCGCACACTTTCGCTCATGGGCGTTTTATGATAAAAGTTGCGGAGGTTTTTCGGCTGCGGTCCCCGATTCTGCCCCAGTGCTTGGTGAGAGCTACAATGGAGGGTTGACGGGAGGCCGAAGTGGCCGTGGGCGCGAAGTGGGG
>JABEVA010000028.1 GCA_013044065.1 Phycisphaerae bacterium | reverse complement strand
GTACAATGCGATGGGGTACCGTATCACGGAAACCTATCCGCAGGGCGGCAATGGTGTCACCGCAGGAACAACGAATTATATTTATTACGACTCGCAGTGGCGGGCCATTGAGACTCGCACCGATGGGACGGCCAGCAGCAACGTGACATCGCAAACAGTATGGTCCGCAGCGTATATCAACGCCGTTGTGCTTCGGGATACATATTCCGCCGGCGTGATTCAGCCGAACAGCCGGCTGTATTTCCTGCAGGATGCCAATTGGAATACCACTGCCATCGTTGGGCTTGTCAGCGGCTCGTGGCAAGTAACCCAGCGGTACGTTTATTCGCCGTACGGCAACATCACGGTGTTAAATGCCGACTGGAGCACCCCGCCATCCGGCACACAACCCGCTGTCAGTAATCTCTATCAAGGCATGGCGCTCGACCCGGTGACCGGCTTATATTACGCCCGCAACAGAAACTATTCGCCATCCCTTGGCCGGTGGATCAACCAGGATCCAGCGGGCTTTATCGACGGTGCCAACACGTACCAGTTTGTCATGAGCAATCCGGTGGGGCCTGTTGATCCGGAGGGTTCAAACGGCTGGCTAAGCGCACTGGGAAGTGCGGTCGGGATGAACGGCGGTGGTGCTTTCGACGCGTTCTGGAATGGTGCTGGGCAGGGAGCGGTAGGAGGTGCGTCAATTGACGCCAATACGGTGACTTTCGGCTTGACTGATCACCTCGGGTTAACTAACTCTAACCAATACCAGGGTGGAGCGTACGGCTACTCACGAGACTTGGCGAATTTCGCCCGCATGGGGCTCATCGCGGCAGGCACCGGGGGCACGGCTTCGCTTGGAGATTGGGCCGCCAGCGGCGTTGGATGTGGAGTGGCGGGCAGGATAGTTGGGGCGGGCTTGGGCGGTGGCTTATTTAATACTGGCGTCAACGTGCTGGAAAATGACGAAAAGAATCGAAAGGCGATGCGTGGCTGGTTTCCGGCATTCTTCGGAGGTTTTGTTGCTGGGGCTTTACCAGCCGCATTGAAGTTACCTGGGATGGCCCAGGGCGCAAAATGGTGGGATGGGCAGGGCATCGGCGGACAAAATATGTGGAACAACTTCCTGGCCCAGAATCCACAGTTACTTCAAGACGCGTCCGATCAAACGGCGTTGCTTGAGGCCGGCGGTGAATTGGCCGGAGAGGGCCTTGGTCACGCGGTTGAGCGTTTCGGGAACCAGTAATCCGGCTCGGTGCTGGGCAACGAATCGCTGGCGCCGGGGTGGCCGTCAATCCGCCCCTTTTGGTAACAGGCTTGCACAGTGTATCTTCGATACGTGGCGAAATGAGGTTTGACTGCCCATGAGATCGTTCTCGCAGACTCTTGCGTCCAACAGATTGACAATGGGGCTGTTATTGATATCACTATTTCTTACAGAGGGAACCGCCTTATGGCTTGAGGCGAAAATATTGGACGTTAACGGTGATTTCCTGCTTTCTGCTCGGCGGTTTTGGCCATCATTGATCTACGCCATCGGCATGGCGTCCGTCTACATGGTTATCGCCTATATCGTGATTCTCCGGCGGGAATACCGGATTGATAGAAGCATCGCGAGGTCCAGCCAGCCGCCACAGGAATTCGTCTCTTGGTGGGTGCCGCCGTGGATGTGGCGAGCGAGCGCGGGTTCCGATGACCTGCTTGGACCAACGGCCTCTGTGCCAGCTACGCGCGTACAGTATCCCTTATTGGACTTCTGGGTGATATTGGAGGGGATAGGATTCCTCCAATTCTTGCCTGGAATTTCGTTCTTGTTCTTTGCGATTGAGGCAGCCCGCTCGCTGGTCGGCGTGCCACCGGGTTCTGTGCGGGATTTTGGCTATGGAATCTTGCTGGCGCGATGCGGGATTGCGATTGCGGCTCTGGGGATTGGGATACTAGCCCTACGGCTGCTCTCAGCACGCTCTAGGCAAAACTCGAAACTGCTGAGGCGGTATGCGAAGGTTGCGTCGGCGGCCGCCGGATTAGGCTTGGCCCTAGTCGCAGTCGGGGTCTGGTGCCAGATTGCCAATCCTGTGCCGATGGCGGTGCATCAAAGAATGCGTTACCTTGAGCGGCCGCTGCCAGCGGTGGGTGTGCCGTCGATGCGTGACCACTATAGTGGGGGGACACGAAAAGGTGACATCCACCATTATCAAGATAAGATGAACAAAACAGAGACTATAAAGAGGTAACTGTTTACCGCTCCGCGGCAAATATTCACAATAACGGCACTGGCGAGCTCGGGTAGTTGGGGAACCGAAACGGGGACGTGATTAGTTAATCGAAATGGAGACGCCTTTAATGGTTGTTGGACGGTGGTTGGTGCGGCGATAAAACTGCGGCGATAAAATGGTGCGATAAAGCGGTGCGATAAATTGGGTGGTTTCCTGTAGCCGGGGCAGTTACAATGTCGGCTGACCAAGGATCAAAGTGTTGGATGATGGCATGGTCGCAAGAAATAAAATAATGTTAGAAACCGAGGCGGCTGGTAAAACGGCCCGCCGCCGTGGAACCTCCGTCGCCTCCGCTTCTGTGGTGAAATTCACTGATC
>JABEVA010000233.1 GCA_013044065.1 Phycisphaerae bacterium | reverse complement strand
CCTGACCGGTTATCTGACGGGAATCGTCGTTGGGCTTATTGTGCTATGGGCAAACCTGGTGCCGCGTGACCATTATGATTTACTGGCTCTGGTGAATCGCTGGCGGCGACGGCGACAATATCAAAGTCTGGTTGCCGGGGGCTATAATCCATTCATGCACGACAAAGGTACCGTGACGATGATTCCGCCCGTTCAAGTCGCGGCGACGGGTGAAAGAGTGTTGTCTTCTACGTCGGACCCGCGGGTTGCGACCCTGCGGGAAACGGTGATGAATCTGCGGCGCGATCATCAACTAACACAGGCTGCAAACTCATTTTTAGAACTGCGCCGCATGGATCCTTCGCAGGTGCTGCCGGAGGACGTGCAGCTCGATCTCGGCAATCAACTGATGTCCGAGGGGCGGTATCCCGCGGCGGCCACCACTTATGAAGATTACCTTCGCGTGTATCCACGCGGCGGCCAGGTGGATCAGGTGCAATTAATTCTGGGCCTGATTTACGCCCGCTATGAAGCCAAACCACAACGAGCCATCGAATTGTTTCAAAAGGCGCTAAGCCAATTGCATAATCCCAGCCAACGCGCCCTGGCGGAAAGTGAACTGGCCAACCTGCGGTCCGCCGGCTATCCGATTGAACCGGCCCCTCCGACGTAAAACCCCAACCCTCTAAAAGCGGAGTAACCCCCGCTCTTAATCGCATCAACGGGATCATTGGTTATCCCCACGGCCACATCGACGCTCTTGCCAATTTTCATGGATGCTGTGCCGGCGGCGGCCAGGTACTGCGGGGCACCCGTGCGGCACGCTTCTTGGGCCAGTGGACCCGCAGGGTGATGGGGTGTCGGCCATGGCCGGATTGCCGCGACGGCCCGACGCTCGCGAGTACGTAGCCGGTGCCATTGCTGCGATAAACCAGAGGTTTGTCGGTGAAGGGATCGGTTGGCAGTTTTTGGATGATTTGCGGAACCAACTTGGCCAGCGAGGCGGGATAGCGGCCATGGTCCGCGTCGTAGGCCGCAAGGGCGAAGGCGAGGGTGGCCATTCGCCGCTCAGCGACGCTCCTCCAGATAATCACCGGCAGCGCCGAGCACCATGCGCTTTCCCAGCTTCCAATGAACCCTGTTTCGAATCGCAGCGTGGGTGTGAAGGCCGGATGCGCCCATGCCCAGTCTTGATCCCGCCACCACCTCGCTGCCGTGGCCTCCTGCAGGGCATAGTCCTGATCTTTCAGCATTTTAGAGGACTGGTCGATCCAGCTGTTCAGCCGCTTGGCAACTTGGGCGTAATCGACCGGCACCGCGATCGCCGTCACACGCTCCACGACTGTCGGCTTCTGTATTGGAAACGTCGGGTGCATGTCGCCGCTGGCGATGGCGGTAAGCACATCCAGCACCCGGAACCGCTGGCCGCAGTTCGCGGCGCTGGCGAGAGAAGGCATTGGCGGCAGATCTCGCAATGCCTTCCGGTAGGTGTTAGCCTGAACCGCAGCCACTTGGCCGTAGGCCGCCAACGCCCAATCGTCGTGCCAAGCTTTTTCGTCCACACCGTATGCGGCCATCCGTGATATGAAAAACGGCTCGCGCCCTTCCAAGCGGGCAAGCCGGTGTACGGACAGGAGAATATTCTCGCATGCGGATAGGTTTTTATTGTCCAAGCATTCCATTGCCTTCACGGCCATCGCATCCGTCAGCAGGCGGTAAGGGTAAAGCCACATGGATCGCCCGGGCGATAGCACTCGGCGGCCACGGTGGATTGATGTTATCACCGGCATAGCGTAATGCGATTTCCTACTGGCCACCATGGCCCAATGAAAAGCCACGCGGTTGAGCGCCAGCCAATGGGCCACATGCGGATGGTTGGCGGCCCTCCACGGCGTACGTTCAAACTGATATGGCGGCCAGTTGCCTTTCCGTTTTTCCAGTGCCGCCCGTTGGGCCGGGGTTTTCGCATTTTGGATCAGGGATTGGTAAAAGGTGGACGCCCTTACAAAATAAGGCCCCCTTTTCGGCAGCGCCTTCATGCCCAGCCGGCGCAATGCGGCACGGCGGTTTTTGGCTGATCCAAGGATGTTTTTCCCAGTTCCCAAAGCATGCAGCAAGGGAATCACGGCGTTATTCGCCGGGGTAACGCCGCGAAAGTCGATGTCATCCAGCGCCAGACGATAATCCACCGTGCCATCAGGCCGCAGCGGCCCGGTGATTCGTGTGGTGGCGTAGCCAATGGGTATAACCCGATCCTCCCGAACCAAAATCAAATCACCCACTACCAAGGCGATAATCATGAGGCTAGATGCCGCCACCAGCCATATACCGATGGGGCGGTGGTGTTTCATTGGCTTTGCTCCGGAATAAACCCCAGATGCCGTTGTCGCCGCGGTCAATCGCTGTCGGTGAGTGTAATAACATTCAAGAAGGACAAGCTGGGATGGCCGGCAGAGGCGGTTCGGCGGAAATTCTCAATACCGGCGATGACCGCGGATAAGGAAGACAGATATTTCATTTCGGAATGCTGTTCGGGGTTTTGTCCATAGGCGCTGGGCGGATAGGCTATGTTCAAATAGTGTTTGTAGGCGGCGCTAGCCTGCTCAAATAGCGGAATGGCGGCGGCGAAATCGTGATCAGCGGCATCGCCAAGATGGAACCGCCGGCCCGCGAGTTGCCATTGCACCAAAGCGTTAAGAAGCATATTTTCAGCCAAGCCGAGCTTTTGATAATACTGCACCTCCACCAGATGATCCATGTGCAGAATCGTAGAGCTTGGAAACATGTGAAAGTAAATTCTGAATTCCCGGATGGAACGCGGAGCATTCATCCGCACATTGCGGTAGCAATCGCGGATGTTGGCCACACGGGCGGCAAACCGAGGTGTCAAATGACCAGGGGCGGCGCTGAAGATGTGCCACGTGAGACGCTGGGCATAATATAGATCGTCCCGACACCACAGCCGCAGGGCCATCGGAGGCCAGGAATACAGAACCGCTTCGCCGGAATCGGTGGGCAATTCCGGCTGACGCAAGGCGCGGCGATATTCCACCCAGGCAAAATAAAATGGACTAAGGCCATAGCGATAGTGCACATGTCCTACTTTTACGCCATGCCCCAGAGGACCTTTGCGATCGCGGGCAGGCAGCAGCACGCAGTGAAATTCCGGCTGCATGACAATGTAATGAACCTCCGCCAGAGTGCTCAGGGTGGGCTGCACCTTGCCCGGCACGTAGCGGTATAAATGAGCGATATCGTAGCGCCATCGGGCACAGTAGTATTTGCGTTCAAAGCTGGTGCCGAGTTTGAGGAAGAAATTGTTGGCCTCGTTCATAATCATGTTGGAGTCATTGGGAACAAGTTTTTGACCTTTGTACAGGTAAACCTGGCCGTCAAGAACCCATTTGTATTTCAGGTTCATGGCATGAAACTGGGCGGAGAGGTTGTACGCCTGATTCCATGCGTTGAATATGTAGACCGCCCCAAAATATGGCTCCAAGGCGGCGATGGCGTTATAATCAGATTCCAGCGGAACCCACTGGCGCTTGTTCTTATCGCTTTCGGCATTTTCCCACAGGGCCATCGCCAGAATTCCGCGGAATCCACCCAAGGTCAATCGCGGAAATGTGATCAGCAGATTGCCCAGGCTTTTATTGCTGGTTTGTACGAGTTTGCTGCGTTGTCGATTCAATGTGGGCTGTAGAAAGAGGATTGCCACCAATAGAACAATGGCTATAGCCACACAAAGCACCTGATCACGCCGCACCTGGCTTCTGATCGAGGCTACCAAGTTCACACGACGGGTCGTCGCGGATGGCGCGGTGGATGGGTCAAGACGATTAGAATCCAGCGGTGTGGGCATCAGGCCAGCTCCTGTTTTCTCAAAAGCAAATAGCCCAGAGCCAAAATTGGCAAAGCACAGGCCAAGGTCCAGCCGGCATCCACGGTTGGAACTATCCAGGGCAAGTTCCTGGAAATAACAATATCATGCAGCGGATCAAACCGGGTGAAATCGGGCATCAAACGCACCAAGGCGTATAGCATCTTGACCATCACGGCTGTGATAAACGATCCAATCTGGTAGTACCAGAGGCCCTTCATTTTGCTGTCGATATACGGACCGTAAAGGCCAAAGCCGCCCAATATCATCAACTTGTATACAAAGTGAAATAAGTTGCCCAGCACATAACAGACCATGGTGGTCAGCATGGCCACCGGCCAGCCCAACCGGGTGCTGGCTGTCACGCCAATCACTACCAGGAGCACCATTTCGCAGAAAATGATGAATTCACTTTTGGCCAGATTCACAATGAACGGCGATGGCGGACGCACAATCTGGACGGAATTCTGTGTGAGTTTAATCCAGTGGCCGGGATAGTTACTCTGAATGTTGATGACCAAAGGACTCTGGTCAAGCAAGCTTTTAGGCAGCTTCAGCACCGTCAGATGCTTTTCGGCAAAACGCAATTGCATGCGAATAGGGTGGGTCGGGTCAGCCAGGGTAAACGCGGTTATATCCGCGATGGCGGGCAAAGCTTCATTTTCCTGCTTGTCCACGCTCAAAAACAAGTGCACGGTGAAGTTGCCGTGTTTACCGATGGGAATCCTTCTATCCGGTAAATGGGCAAACTCGAACGACGCCACCTCCGCTGGAATGCCGGGATGGGAATAGCTGGGTCCGACGATTTCCTGTTTGTTGTTGGATTTAAAGCCGGTGATGACTGGATCGGGCTTGGGAATCATCATACCTGCCGGGACGCGACTTCGATCCAAATTCAGAGCCAGACACGCGGCCGGTTGGGCCTGGGTTCCATCTCCAAAAAACAAGTAGGCCCCCAACGTGGGGCAGGTTACTTTCAGCAGCACCGGGCCGGGATCATAAAGCTGCCCGGTCGCCGGCTCATATAAGCTGAAAAAATTAGTCCATTGTTTGGGACGCCATTCCACCGTTCCGCTGGGATTCAGCGTAAGCGACTGTTGTGCGGTCATCATCGGGTTATCGCGGAGCACGGCGGTAACATGAATTTTAACCGGTTGCAGCATGGCCGCCTGTTGCGCCGGGGTATTGGGCTTGGCTCCCGTATTCATGCGCAACACCACAAATCGGAACAAGAATACGGGCGGGGAAACAAACTGGGCGGGAAGCGAAGGAAAATCGAAATACAACGTTTCCGAGCTGCCCCCCTTGAGAGCCCGCTCCGGTGGATTGGTCTGATAGTTGATCAACCCGGCTATGCGCAGCGTGCCCGTATAATAATTCTGAGCCTGTAACACACCATGTTGCGCGGTATAGCGTATGCCCGGCTCCGGTGGGATGCGCCGCACCAGGGAGTTGTAGCTGCGCTTTTCGTGGGCATAAAGTACAGCCGCATCATGCTCAATATGCATATTGATCACGGCCATAAATCCCCAGGTAATGGCCGTCATCAATACCAGCATGGCCAATCCGGCGGCGCAAATGCCGATCACTTTTCCCAGCAGTAGTTCCAATCGTGAAATCGGTTTGCTGCCCGTGGTAATAAGCGTACGGCGCTCACGTTCACGCGGCAGACTTACACAGGCTAAAATCCCCAGATAGACCAGCAGCATGACCAGTTGGGCCCGCAGTAAAATGGTCAGGTATATCTCCACCTGGCTGGCCGCTGAATAGGGCCGTACCAGAAGACTGATGATCAGGCATATCAAAAACCAGATTGGCACTATCGCCCATATTCTGGCGTTCCACGCTTCCGCGATGGTGGTGCGGCCAATGGCCCAAGACCGGAAAATGCCGGTACGCAGGCGTCCAACATCCCGAAAGGCCAATAGCACAAAGGCCACCACCAGGATGCCGATCAAGGCATAGGCGCATAACGCGATATAATCAAAACCAGGATGATGATTCATCCGCCACTCCAACGGGCGACCGACACTGTCTCAACAACCAACATTGGCCCTTATAGTGTCGTTTGTCCAACCGCATGAACTACGTCTTGCCAATCCGCTCGTCCATTCCGCTTCGTTAACGTCGGGTGGATACCGCCATTGGCTCGCCCCGGCGTTTGGCATCCACCAGCCGCTTGAATAAATCCTCCAGGCGCACCCGCGGCCGACCCGTTTGGATATCCTCCGCTCCGCCTGCTTTGGTCATCTCCACAAGCTTCGCCTGCAATTCCGGTGAAACCCGCCGCGCCTCGAGTTGAAACACATCCTTGACTTCCAGTAAATCATTCAAGGCTCCTTCCAACTCCACCCGGCCGCGATACAAAATTACCAGTCGATCACAAACATCTTCCACGTCCGCAAGTTGATGGCTGGAGAGCAATACGGTTTTTCCGGCAGCCTTGAGCCGGAGAATCATATTTTTTATTTCCAACATACCCACCGGATCAAGGCCGGAAGTAGGTTCGTCCATAATTACCAGATCCGGGTTGTTCAGCAAGGCTTGTGCCAAGGCCACACGGCGGGTTTGGCCTTTGGAATAAGTGCCGATGCGCCGACCACGCACCGCCGGGTCCAGGCCCACAAAATCCAGATAATAATCCACGGCCTGACGCCGCTGCGACCGGTTCATGTTAAAGAGCCGCGCGTAAAAATCCATGGTTTGCCGGGCGTTGAGAAAGCGGTATAGGTAGCTTTCCTCCGGCAAATAGCCCAGCCGTCTGCGGGTATCCTGATCGCCGGCCTGCTGACCCATGACCAAAGCCTCGCCGGAAGTGGCGTTAATCAGCCCCAGCAGCAGTTTGATGGCCGTAGTTTTTCCACTGCCATTGGGGCCAAGCAAGCCAAAAATTTCGCCTTGGCGCACTCGCAAATTCAGGTTAGTCAGGGCCTGTACCTGCTGGCTTTTCCAGAAGCCCGGATAGATTTTTGTTAAGTCGCGGGTTTCAATAGCGGCAAATTCGGCGACCATTTTTACACTCCAAGCGGCACCTGTCTTCTACAGGCGCTGACAAATATGATAACCCCAGCACGGCGGAAACGCACGGCCGCGCCAGCCCCAATCGTTAGCGCGAGCCGGCGGTTCCCAGCGGCGAAGTGGGCATAATAATCCGTCGATGCGGTGCGGGCAAAGTCAACACCAGTCGCTGGTGTGGCTGCACTATAAAGACTCTCGCCACCGACCCCATCACCTGCCTTAAGGCGTCACTGAGCAATTTGAGTGAAATCACGCGCGGATTCTTAAGGTACTGGGCATATATCGCGGAAAATTCCTGCATCTGGCCGGTTGCTTCCTGCACCACGCGGTTGGCACGACTCTCCGCCTGATTGAGAATGGCCTGAGCCTGTCCCTGGGCCACCGTGGTATTATGATTGGCCTGTTGCAGCGCATTTTGCACCTCCGCTGCCGCTTTCTGCCGAGCCGTGAGCACCTGATTAAAAGCGCTGTCCACCGCCGCCGGCCAATGAACGTATTCCAGCAGTACCTTTTTGACTTGAATGCCCAATCCCAGCTGGTTCATGGGTGCCTGCATGCCGCTTTTGGGCCGCATGCCGCTGTAAAGTCGCCGCTCCAATTCCGCCTTTCCGGAATACAGGGCCTGATCCACGGTTGCCGAAGCAATTTTGCGGATCAAAACATGCGCCGCCAAGGCCCGAATCAAGTTGATGCGGCCGGCATTGGGTGGCGCTCCTGGGGCCTGATAAACGGAAGTCAGGTAGTCCACGGGATTATCGATGCGGTACTGAAGCGCAATACGCACATGCAGCACGTTTTTATCTCCGGTGATGACGTACGGATCGAAAATAGCGTCAAACACCCGTAGCGAGCGTCCCTCACGCAGCCATAATTTTTTGATTGCCAGATATGAGGCCGGCGAGGTATCAAAATCCGGCACTTCCAGCAGGTGCTCTTGCCGTAATGGAATAATGTAGGCCTTGTCGATGGGCCACGGCAGATGATAATTGAGACCTGGTTCGAAGAGCCGGGTGTGGTCATGGCCCGTGGTGAGGTATTGACCCAGTCGCTCCACCACCGCCACGTCTCCCACGCCAACCTCATAAAAGCCGCTAAGCAGCCAGACAATAATCACGCCGATGACAAAATAAACCAGTACCCGCTGGGCGCTAAGCCAGCCCTGCGGCTGGCCCGGCTCATCGTCCGAGAGTATCGGCAGTTCCAGCGGCATTGCGGTTTTTTTTAATTCTTCTTCGGAATATGTCTGCGTCATGGGATTTTACCTTTGTGTGGCGTTGATTTAACGAGGTGTCAGGCCGGTTACTTACCGGCCGGAAGTCCGGACTTTGCGCGGACTGGCACTTTACCCTCGATGATTTTCATCTGCGAAAACAAAGGCGCAGTGATGGGGTTATTCGGAGTCAGAACCCAGTAGGTGCTTTGTCCCATCGACGCTTTGAACAACTCCAGCGATTTCCAGAAGCGGTAAAACGCCTGCGCCGCCGGCGTGCTTTGCGCCGCATTCAGAATGGCGTAGGCTTTAGCATCTCCCTGGCCGCGAATTTCCTCCGCTTGTTTATCCGCCGTGCTGCGAATTTCCGCAGCCGCAGCTTCGCCCTTGGCCTCAATGGCGCGCGACTGGCTTTCACCTTCGCTTATATATTTATCCGCAATTTTTTCACGCTCCGCGGTCATACGGCGATAAACGGCCACCGCCACGCGCGGCGGAAATGTTACCCGCGAAAACCCTATCTTTACCACTTTTAATCCCAGCCTTTCCATGTCCTGGTTCACGCGGGATTGCACGCGATCTTCAGCCTGCGTCATCTTGATCTTGGCGGCATCCACATTGAAAAGCTGATCCAGTGAATAACGCCCCATCACCTTGAGCACCTGTCCCTCAATTTTTTGATTCATGTATTGCTGGGCCTTCAGCGTGCCCTCCGGGAGCCGCCGATAGTACAACACCGGATTTACAATCTTCCAAACGGCAAAAGTGCGCAGGCTGATTGGTTCGCCCTCGCGCGTGCTCACCTCGCGGTTATCACTCTGGTACAAGTGTAACCGCATATCCATGCGCACAATTCTGTCTGTTGGCCAGCACAGGTACCAGTTGTAGGCAATTCTGGTGGGTTTGGCGACAATTTTTCCGAAACGATCGATTAACACCGTTTGGTAAGGCCGCGCCACAAAGGTAAACAGTTCCAGAAATAGCACGCCGACTACCGCTACCAGAATAATTCCAATCGTGAGTTTTTTCATACGTAATCCTCAAGGATATCCTTGAAACCTTCCATATTTACTTAGCTGCATCCATACTGAGATATTATATTACCGACCGTGTGGAGCCGGTTCCATTTCACCGCTGGTTCCCACGCCTCCTGTAATTTGGGTGGGCATCGCCGGGGGCGGACCACTGCCGGCCTGGCGGGTTATTTGCCATATCTGTGGCGGTTGCACATCCGGGCCTAGTACCACTTTGTTCACGCCGTTGAAAATTCCCTTGAGTGATTCAAAGAAATCCCACGAAGACACCGCGCTTTCATTTTCTGCAAAAGCTTGGGAACGCGCATCCAATGCTTTGGCTTTGCCCTGTTGCACGCTTACCAGATCAGTTGCATAGGCCCCGGCATCAGAGAGTACCGATGCTGCGTGCCCCTGTGCCAGTAATGTGTCTTTGGTGGCGGTGGCCGATGCATTGTCAATCAACATTTCCTTCTTTTCCCTGGCCGAGACCACCGCTTCGTACGCCGCCGCCGGGCCTAATTGTTTACCCTGCGCCGTCATGACGCTGCCCTGGCCCGCCGGCGGATGCAAGTCCTTGATGGATAGAGCCATGACTTCAATGCCCGTCTTCATTGCGTCAAGCTGATTTTGCATGTAGGTTCTTATCTGCTTGGCTATCAGACCCGTTTCGGCGGCTCGAATCTGATGAAATGAATGTTGGGCAAACGTGGATGTAACAGCTTCCAACAGAACCTGCTGCACCAGCGCATCATACATGGAACTCCATACTTTTTTGGTCCCCGTGCCGGTGATGCCTCCTACCGACACAATTCTGCTGTTGGATACATTTTGGAAAAAATTGCTGGCGCTTTTCACCCGCCACCACGCGCTAAACCAACCATCCATCAATTGTGGAGCCGCGTGCCCTTTTTCGTTGACATCCCCAGTTAATAGCTCCCGGTCTGGAATTGATTCATGTTCAGTCCAGAATGAAAATGCATTAGGCCCCAATGCGGAACGATGCGGCTGCTCCGTCCCGACCGTGACCACCTTCACCTGCTCCGTCGGAATCAGTTCCAGCCGATCAATCGGCCAGGGCCACATGATGTGCAGGCCCGGCTGCAATGGATGGTTGATTTCCGCCGTTGTGGTGACGCCCAGGTGTTCCCGGATCGCCACATCTCCCGTCGGTACAACATGCAACGTGCTCATCAGCAGCACCACGATTACACCGGCTATCACGGCACGCGGCAAGAGGCGCGACATGTGTCCCGGTTCATCGCGTCGGACCACGCCGATTCCCAGCACTTCCGACATCAGCAGCTTAAGCCCGGTAATCCAGCCACTGGTAAGAAGCGGAACAAGGGGCAGACGCTGCAGATCAGACATATCCTGATCCATTTCATCCATGCCGCTCTGGCTGCCGATCGAATTAATCAACAGTTCCAAGGCCTGAAGGGTCAAAATTAGCGCCACCACAATCGCTGCGCCTTGACTCGCGTAGGCGGTGTTGGCCCAAGCTGCCAAGACCCCGGCAGCCACCACGACAATTACCGGAACACCCAGCAACACAATGCTGTTGGTGGCTTCCAGGCAGCCTTCGGTCTCGCGTGTGATTCTGGTGGCCGACATCAATATCAAATACACCAGCAATGACGCCCCAACAGCCACCACCGCTCCCGGATCAATGGG
This sequence comes from Phycisphaerae bacterium, assembly GCA_013044065.1. Lineage (GTDB taxonomy): Bacteria > Planctomycetota > Phycisphaerae > WQYP01 > WQYP01 > JABEVA01. Next base: position 13,420 of record JABEVA010000233.1, on the reverse strand, counting down.
TACCGGCGAAATCACGATGCTGTGGCCGGGTGTGACCGCCGCAAAGTTGCGGTACACCAGCCACGCAATAATCGCCGCCAGCGCCAGAAATGCTATTCCGCAAAGCCCCACGATGACCCGCTGAAAACCCGTATCCAAAGACATGATTTCATCCGGCTCGGTCGCTGGCTTTTCCACCGGTGTGGGAATGGTCGCATCGTCGCTGTAGCTCATGTGAAAGGTGCCCAGTGGGGCGACAGGCGTCAAATGCTTCGGGACGGTAGCTTCCTCCACCAGCGCTGCCTGCTCTCGGCCCAACCGCAGGCCCCACCACGCCATGGCGGCAAGTAAGGCCTGTCCCAGAGCCGCCAGCGCGCCAGCCCAAAAGCAGACCGGTCCATATTTAAGCGCGCCAATGCCCAGGAAAACCGTCACCGCTAGCAGCGCGATCCAGACCCAAAAAGCAATTAATTCAGATCTCTTCAAGCAATAACCTCAAACACAAACATATTGATGCTCCTGTCATTTCGGCCAGCAAGATCCATCCGGCCGCATCCTTAGCTTTGGCTTCTCGTCGCGTATAGACCGTCCATGAGATATATCCACTGGGTACCTGTTGTTCCATTCCCGGCTCGTCCGCCACCGGACGTTCAGGCCGTCGTCGCCGCTACGGAGGCCGGTACCATCGCGCTCACCGGATCCGCCGAACGCGCGGTGGGGAGTGGTTTGCGGCTGATACCGACACTGCCGGATTGACGCGCCGCATTGGCCGCGATCAGCACCACGGCCAAAACGTGCGCCGCCGCCGCGGTCACCACCGTCAACACGCCAAACGCCGCCAAGGCCGCTCCAGCTATGGCGATGAGCAATGCAATTCCCAGATTTTGATAGATGGCCGAGCGCGTCTGTCGAGCCAGGTAAATCAGCAGTGGCACTCGTGTCAGATCGTCCTTAAGCAAAATGGCACCGGCCGCTTCAATGGCCGCGTCGGTACCGCGGACGCCCAGAGCAATGCCCACTGTGGCTGCGGCCAGCGATGGTGCATCGTTGATCCCATCCCCGACCATCGCCACGCAATGGTGCCCGCGCTGCAGCTGCCGCACCAGTTCCACTTTTTGGGCAGGCAGCAGCTCCGCGTAAATATCGTCGCAACCCACTGCATGGCCCACCATCTGGGCCGTTTTTCGCCGGTCACCGGTCATCATCACTATCTTCTTCACACCCAGCGCCCGCAATCGGCGTATGGTGCGCCGGGCCTCCGCCCGAATGCCGTCGGTCAGATGAATGGCCCCCATAAGCTTATCGCCGCAAGTGATATAGACCGGCACTACCGGCACCTCGGAATCCGTGGCGTCATAGTGCGCGGTCTGGACCGCAAGCTCGGACGAAAGAATTTTTGAAGACCCGACCCGCACCGTTTCCCGGTTCACCACGCCCTCCACTCCCAGGCCCTCCAGAATGGTTACATCGGTATTCCCGGAGAAATCCAATCCGCGATGACGGGCCTCCGCTGTGATGGCCCGTGCCAGCGGGTGGCTGCTGCGGTTTTCCACTCGGGCGGCCAGTATCAGCAATTCATTGGAAATCACGCCCGCAGCTGGTCTAATGTCGCTCACACCGAAAATTCCGGTGGTCAGCGTACCTGTTTTGTCAAAAACCACCGTATCAATGCCCACCGACGCTTCCACCGACGGACCACCTTTGATCTGAATTCCGCTACGGCTTGCCCGGGTCATGGCCATGATAATCGCCAACGGTGAAGCCAGCAGCATTGCGCACGGACATCCGACCACCCACATCGCCACCATACGCAGCGGTTGGCCACTCACCCACCACGCCACCAGCGAAAGTCCAAGGATGATGGGCGTATAAAATTGAAAGAATTTGTCGGCGGCGCGCACGATGGGGGGCTGAAATGCCTGCGCTCGCCGCACCAGGGCTATTGTTTGACTTAAAAATGAGCGTTCTCCCACCCGCGTCACCCGAACTTCCGCTGAACCTGTCAGGTTGATCGTACCCGCTAAAACAGTCGATCCGACACCCTTGTCCACCGGAATCGCTTCCCCCGTCACCATGGATTCGTCCACACTTGTTGAACCCCTGAGAATCTGACCATCGCCCGCCACCCGCTCGCCGGGTGCCACAATGATGACATCTCCCTCGGCAAGTTCCTCTGCCCGAATGATTTCATCCTTATCTCCCCGACGCACTCGGGCATGCACCGGAGCCAGGTTCTGAAGGGCCAAAATCGCCCTCTGCGCGGTTTCGACTACCACTTCTTCAATGGCTGCGGCAACTTGCATAAAAAGCGCTACCAACCCCGCTTCAAACGGCAGCCCCAGTACCAAGGCACCAATGATACCCAGAGAAGCCAGTTCATTGACGTTGGTACGCCCGCGTGCCAACCCCTTGATCGCCGACCATATAATCGGCCCACCACCCACCGCAACTGCCAGCAGCGCTAAGCCCGTGGACAACTCCCGCCCATTGGGAATAAAGTAAAATATCGCGGACAGACACAGGAAGACCATGGTCAGTGGCATGATCACCGTCATCTGCATGTTTAAGTTGACGCCCGCATGGCTGTGGCCCCCCTTACCATGTTCGCTGCCGCACGCACAGGCTATTCCCTCAACCTCCGGGGCCTCATGACTGTGGTGATGATCATGTGCTTCATGGCTATGTCCATGATGGACCTCCTTAGGCGCTGGAAGCGCAGTTTCCATCCCTGCATCAACAATTTCTTTCATATCACTCACGCTGGCTCCAGTTTAATCCCGGTATCATACCAATAATCTCATGGCCCATGGTCAAACCTTGCGCCTATTATCGGCTCTCTTCCACCCTCCTCTCCATGTGACCCTTTGCTAATTCCGCGTTACACCTCACCTGTTCTATCGGGGGGCTAAAGTCACGAAGGCGATAAGACACTACCATCTCATACGCCGGGGTTATTGCCCGGGTTCGCGCCGCCGGCATGATCGTCAAGCCACGCCTCGTGCCCTGAGCCGATCAAGATTTCTTAGCCTCCGAAATAGCTCTTAAGGATTTTGTCGCGGCAAGTGGGCGAATTTTGCTTAAGAATCGCAGGATTTTTCGTTACGATGATGATGCCCGCCATCGCTCCGGCAAAGCCATGCACCCCAATCCGATGGGCCGGCTGTACCATGTTCTTATAAACCTTTTCCAGTACTGCGTGCATGGTGCAATAATAATAGTAAACCCCGGGCTTACTGAAGCGCACAGTGTAGGTATGCACCTTGTGGCTTGGGCCTGGCGTGCCCAACAACATTCCCATAGGATATTTTAGCGCCTTCCCGGTGAGCGGATTATAACCCTGCACCGTATGCACGCCGGTATCTTCATTCACAAAAACCACGGGTTGGCCGGGTCGTACCGCCACCACCGATTCCACAAATGCGTTAAAGCCATTCATGTGGACATACACGGGTGTAAGTTTGGCGGGCTTGGCCGCAGCCACCACTTTCACCGGTGCAAAAACATTCACAATTCCAAACCCTGCGGCAATAAGCACCATCAAAAATAGGATGCCCCAGATGCTCTTTTGATTGTCCATTCATGCGCTCCTTTAAGCAGGTTCAATTCTTTACAACTTCATTCATCCAGTGTCGGCACATTTACAACGCCCAACCTCGACTCCCGTTATATACGTTGGCGATTGCTTATTGGATCGCCGGAATAGCATCGGTCGGCAGCCGCAATGCTTTGCCGGAGTCCGCGGGCGGAGGTGGCAGCGCACTTCTACGCGTGGAAAGCCATTGGCTATAGAGCGACAAAAAGCCCACGTAAAAATAACCCACCGCGAAAATGAAAAGAAACGGCAGGCAAAGAATCGCCCGATCCAGTACCACCGCTAGCACCATGCAAGCCACCAGATACATACCGAAAATGACTTCCATGTAAGCCCCCAAGGCTCCACGGCATCTGAAACTTCTGGCTCGCCTCTTCCAATGGTGTTTGTGATCGCCGGCAGCAATGCCATATTTCGGGGTTCTGAAAAATTCCCCGCTCTTCCGACTCAGCAGACCACTGATGACGGCCGTGGCGTTAGCCAGCGAAATACCCATACCAATCGCCATCAGCAGTGGAACCAGCGGCAGCAGTCGCACCCAATTTTCACCGAGTTCCTTTTGGGCTACGATGTAAAACGTCGCCGCCGAAAACGTCATCACCGTAAACAAGCCCATCATCAGTGCCCATAGCAGGGGCGAGCTGGGCGAAAGAATACTGGGTCCACCAAAACAAAACGTCGGAAATGCCAGCAATGCCAGGAGCACTGCCGACGGATAGACCACGCCTGAGGTTAAATGGAAGAAGGCTTCAATTTTGACACGCAGCGGCAAACGCGAAAACATCAGTCCTGGTAGAATTTTGATCGCCGTTTGGGCACTCCCCTTAGTCCAGCGAAATTGCTGCTGTTTGAAAGAAATAATTTCCGGGGGCAACTCCGCCGGCGAAACCACATCCCGTAAAAATACGATTTTCCATTGGCGCAACTGTGCACGGTAAGAAAGGTCCATATCTTCGGTCAGGGTGTCGTGTTGCCAGCCACCGGCATCCGCAATTGCCGTTTTCCTCCATATTCCACCAGTGCCATTAAAGTTAATGAATCGGCCCCCGCGGTTGCGGGCGGTGTGCTCAATCATAAAATGGCCATCCAGGAAGATCGCCTGACACAGCGTTAGTAAAGATTGCCGCCGGTTGAGGTGTTCCCACCGGGTCTGCACGCAACCCACCTCAGGGGCCGTAAAATGATCAATGGCTTGCTTGAGCATATCGCGCTGCGGCACAAAATCCGCATCGAAAATAACTACAAATTCGCCTTTGCAGGTTTTCAGGCCATTTTCTAGCGCTCCGGCCTTATACCCTTGGCGATTGGTCCGGTGGATATATTCCACGTCGTGTCCCGCTGACCTCATCTGCCGACATACCGCTTCCGCAATCGTCGCCGAATCATCCGTCGAGTCATCGAGCACCTGAATCTGGAGCTTGTCGGCCGGGTAATCCAATTGACATGCGGCTTCAATCACCCGCTTGGAAACATATCTTTCATTAAATAGCGGCAGTTGCACCGTGATGGTGGGCAATTCTCTGAAGCGTTCCGGAGATGTTGGTATTTTTCGCGCATGCCGATAATACAGCATCACCATCCAATAGCGATGCACACCATAAATGGTCAAGATCAGCAACGCCGTAAGATAGGCTATTGCCATAATATAGTGCACGTTAGCAGTCATGCCGGGAAACCATGCGTTAGCTCCAGGAGGTTATTCACGGTGAAAACCATCCATGGTACGTCATCCGATAAACCAAGTGTGATAGTCTATTGCCGATGGGATAGCTTTGCAAACCAGGTTGTAACCATAGTTAAAAAATTAATTTGCAAAGGCTCGCTCCATTAATGGGCCTTGGCCACCGCCGCGGCAATCTCTGCCGCCATCTGCCTGGCTATCGTCGCCTCCAGCCGTCCTGCCGACCAGGGCACGCCAAATCCATCCCCCTGCCTGCGCGGAAGAATGTGATAGTGCAAATGCTGGACCGATTGCATTGCCTCTACCCCGTTGTTCAGCAGCAGATGGCAGGCCGGTGCCTGCACCACGGAGATCACCGCTCGAGCCAACATCGGCAGGCGACGGCTAATGCTGGAAAGCACTTCCGCCGGTACATCCAGCAGGTTCCTGTAGTGTCTTTTGGGAATCACAAGGGTATGGCCAGCGACCACGGGGCCAATATCCAGAAAACTCAAAACCAGATCATCTTCATACACTTTGAAGCATGGAATTTCTCCCGCGGCAATCTTGCAGAAAATGCAATCTTCTTTCATGGATTCTCCTTCAAATTTTTGGCTGATTTCAATTCCGACGCTTCGATCGACTTCCGGTTTCGCCGGTGCCCACGCCCAGGCACCTGATCTGCCCACGCCACTTTACGCCAAGGGCATAGTCCCAACAAGGCCCTGCGCCGAGGTGGATTTTTCATCACAGGTGTTCGGTTAGCTTTGCGCTTAGAAATGGTTAAACATTTTTCCAGCATCTTGACACCTTTCCTTATTGCGGCCAATGTTACGCAGGTGAAGAGTTTTTGCACGAGGATATGCCCATGACACGCAAGCAACGAATTCTGGTAATTGACGATGAACGAGACTTGGTGGAACTTATTCGCCTCAACCTGCAGCGCAACGGTTACGAGGTGCTTTATGCCCACGACGGCAAGGTTGGCCTGGAAATTGCGCGTAAAAACCTGCCCGATTTAATTATTCTTGACCTGATGATGCCAGGATTAACCGGCCAGGAGGTCGCCACGCGGCTCAAGGGCGATTCTCAAACCGCCGCGATTCCATTGCTCATGCTCACTGCCCGCAGTGAAGAGACCGACATCATCGTCGGCCTTTCTCTTGGAGCCGATGATTACGTGAGCAAGCCTTTTTCCATGAAGGTGCTGCTGGCCCGAGTGGCCGCGGTACTCCGCCGCAAATCAGCGGTCGAACAGACCCAGCCCATCCTGAAGACGGGTCCCATGGTCATTGATCAGGCCCGCCACGAAATTACCATCAAAGGAAAACCGCTCAATCTGACTCCCACGGAATTCAAGCTGCTCACCGCCTTGGCCAATGCCCGTGGGCGCGTGCTATCGCGCGATCAGCTAACTGACCGGGTGATGGGGAACGGAGTCTTTGTCACCGATCGCGCTATTGATGTGCATGTCACGGCGGTGCGGCGCAAACTCGGTGAATTCCAATGGATGGTCCATACGGTACGCGGCGTCGGTTACCGCTTGCTGGAAGCCAAGGAACAGGTGGCCTAAAGGTTCCGTCTACGCCCAATGAATGGACTTTCTTCGGCAGTGTGCCCGACTCCGGTTATACTGGGGAAGGGGGTGTCCGGCGAACTGGTTTACGCACGCGGAAGTTGGGAACTCGCTTTGCTTCATGATGGATTAAATTCAGGTGCCGTAGTTGCTGCAGCTCCCTCCGTGGTTGTCGTATTGCTGGCGATGCTGGTTTTAAGTTTGATCGGCCTGGCCATCCTATGGTGGAACCACCGCCGATTCCTTACCTCTGTTATAACCAAGCTTGATGCCCTCCAGCCTACCGCGGGCAGGGCCGCCTCCGGTTCCAACACCGGCGATCTGGAAAAAAAACTTTCCGCCGGTATGGGTGCTCTGGTCGATCAGGTTGGCCGCGGCCAGGAGGAACTTGGACTGGTCTTCGCCCATCTGCAAACATTGCTGGCCCAAGTTCGTGACCCGGTGATCATCACGGACGAAAAAATGCATGCAACCCTCTGCAACGCGAAAGCGCAAGAAGTTTTTCCGGGTGGCGCTAAAACCCGCACCGGGGATCCTTACACCGACTTTCTGGCCCAGGTGCCTGTGCTGGAACTGATCTCCGCGGCCCGCCGTGAAAATCACCCCGTTCGCGATCGGGTCAAACTCATGATGTCCGGACGGGTTCGCACCGTCGATTTGGGCGTGGCTCCAGTCATGCTCGATCGTAAACGCCAGGGGATGTTGCTGGTTATTCAGGATCAGACGGAAATCATTCAGAATGTCCAGATGAAGACCGATTTTGTCGCCAATGCCAGTCACGAGCTTCGCACGCCGCTGGCCAGCATCAAAGCCGCTGTGGATACTATCACCGATACCGCCATGGACGACGAACCAACGCTGCGCCGCTGCATGGCCATTATCGATGGACATGTTCTGCGCTTGCAGTTGTTGGTCCGTGATTTACTGGATTTATCCCGTGCGGAAGATCCCCGTTCGGTCATACGGATGGAGCCTATCGATACCGCGGTGCTCCATGACATGATCGTTGAGATGTTCGGCCACCTCGCCGAGCAAAAGCATATCGAACTGCGGTTTGCTCCGGTCGAACCGAAACTATCCATTCGTGGCGACGAACGACTGATCATGCTTATTCTCAAAAACCTCGTGGATAACAGTCTTAAATTTACCACCAGCGGCTTTGTTTCGGTGGGGTGGCGTAAGGTTGCCGCGGACGGGCCCGCCGCCGCCCCCAAAACCGTACCGGATGCCGTATCAGCTCGCGGTACATCGGTGATCCTGGAGGTGCAAGACACCGGTTGTGGCATCGCCCCGGAGGATCGCGATCGTGTCTTCGAGCGCTTTTACACCGTTAATCGCAGCCGCGGTGGTGCCGACCGGGGTACCGGCCTTGGCTTGGCCATTGTTAAACACGCCGTAGCGGCCATGGGTGGAATCGTTTCCCTGGAAAGCCAGCCGGGCCAAGGCACCACCGTTCGTTGCCAATGGCCGGTATCGCCACGATAGCCGCGGGACCAGCCCGCCGTTTAGACCATCGACACCGCTTAACGTCCACTGTCTTTAGCCGGCCCCTTTTAACTCAACTCCAGTGACTTTAGCGGCGCGCTTTTCCGACCAGAACTGGTTCCTTTTGTACCCGGAAATATCCGTCGTACTGCGGCCGATGTCCCGGAGCCGTCGCGTCTCTGATGAATGCTTCGGCTAACCAGCCCCGGTTGTTGCGATGCGCAGCGTTCCCCAGGCGTGGTCGGGGTTGAGCCGACCAACGGCGGAGGCGTAGCCGCGGGGCAGCACCAACCGATGCAAGGTGTAGGACAAACTCTTACGTGTCTTTGCGGGGATTGTCCTATGGAAGGTCGATTGTTTTTCCTGATATCGGGTAACTCAATCTTGGGGAGAATAATGACCGTTGTGTTGGTGGTTTTTTAGGTATAAGAGTTACCATGAAAAGCGTTCAACCATCTATTCACGGAATTCTGACAGGGTCCAGGTCCGGCGCTGGAATTGGCCGTCGCCTGATGCCGCTGGCGTTGGCGGCCTCGCTGTCGCTCTGGGCTTTGGCACCGGTGGCAAAGGCCACGGATGGCTATCAACTTATCGGGATAGGACAATATGAAATGGGGATGGCGGGGGCGGTGGTGGCGGATCCGGGAGATCCTATGACGGCCATCACCAATCCTGCGGGATTGGGGTTTATTCCACCGCAGGCGGCATTTTCGGCGGAATGGTTTAACCCCACCAGAACCAGTAATTTTGGGTTCGGCCAGGTGGGCAGCCACAGCAATCTCTATGGTATTCCGTCGGTGGGATGGGCCGCTCCCGCTTTCGGTCCGAATCTGTATTTCGGCGGTGGGATGTTTGCCACATCCGGTATGGGCGTAAATTACCTTCAGCCCAACACTCCTATGGGAACGGTACAGGTTTACAGCGACATTCAATACTTCTCGATGACTCCCGCGCTAGCCTGGAAGCCAACCCCGAATTGGTCCGTCGGTTTGGGAGTTAATATCTCCTTGGAACAGATGTCCATGCAGGAAACCTTTAATGGTGTGGGCATTAATTTGGCCAGTCCGTCCACGGCGTTTGGGGCTGGGGTTTCGCTGGGAGTGCTGCATAATATCAACAAATATGTCACTGTGGGAATGATGTATAGAACCCCAACTTTTTTTACGCCGCTGACTTGGCAGGAAACCACCGAAAATTTCAATGGAGTACAAGGCAATGCCGGCCAATACAGCACAACGCTCAATTATCCACAGCAAATTTCCCTGGGTGCGGCCTTTCATCCAACCAAGCTCTGGACGATTAGCTTGGAAGGCCAGTGGATTAACTGGAGCAGCACCCTGAATACCCTTACCCTGCATGGGCCGTGGGTGGGCACCAATCAAGTCATCATGCGCACCCATTGGCATGACGAATGGGTGTTAAATATCGGCACACAATATCAGTTGACGAAGTGGCTGGCGATCCGTGGCGGTTACTCGTACGGAACCAATCCGATTGGTTCCTCCGACACCGCATCGAACCTGCTGTTGCCGGCGGTTGTACAAAACACCATTACGGTTGGTGCTACGCAGGCCTTGGGCATGGGCTGGAGTCTGACGGAGGCGTACATGCACGCCTTCAGCAATACGATCAATGGCGGCCCCATCGCCCCCGGTTTGCCCGGAACCAGCGCTACTTTAGCGGAGAATTCATTTGGATTTCAGATCGGGTATCAATTCTAAGGCCTGGCTCAGGTCGAGCGTCATTTGTCCTTTGGTCCAACGCGTTTTAAGATCATTTTGGCGATGCGGTGTTGGTCCATGGAACCTGATGAAATTCAGGTGTTCTACGCCGTCTTGGGGTGACTGAACTACCGCTGGGGAACATAATGAAGAAAAAGATTTTTCGCGTTCTGCTTCTTCTGGTCTTGGCCGTAGCTGTGCTTGGGGGCGTTTACGCCTGGCGAGCGGCACACCCGAAAGCCTCCCGCAACGAAATAGTACTCTATGGTAATGTGGACATCCGTCAGGTGCAGTTGGCCTTTGAGGGGAATCAACGCATTAATTTTCTGGGGGTCAAGGAGGGGGATTATGTCAAAAAGGGGCAGCTTGTAGCTACCATGGATACCAGCCTGCTGCGGCCATTGGTCCAGCAGGATCAAGCCTTGGTGGCGGCCCAGCGGCAGGTAGTGGCGCGGTTGGTGGCGGGGTCACGTCCCCAGGAAATCGCCCGAGATCGCGCCGACTTGGCTGCTGCTGTAGCTACCGCCCGGAACGCGCAGATTCATCTGGACCGGCTCCGCCGACTCATCAAGCAGGAAGATATTACCAAGCAAGCTTTGGATGATGCCATCGCCATTGCCCGAACGGATGCTGCTAAAGTGCATGCCGCCGCGGAAACTCTGAAGCTCAGCGTTCTCGGGCCGCGCAAGGAAGACATCCTCGCTGCCCAGGCCACGCTGCGCGCAGATGAGGCCCAATTGGCACTGGCTCAAAGAAATCTAGCCGAAAGCCAGCTTTATGCGCCGTGCGATGCGGTGGTGGAAGATCGGATTCTGGAAGTGGGCGATATGGCGTCGCCCGGTTCCCCCGTTTTCACGCTGGCGTTAATGAATCCGGTGTGGGTACGTGTGTATGTGCCGGAAACCGATTTGGGCAAAATTCACGAAGGCATGAAGGCCATCGTGCGTACCGACAGCTATCACAAGAATTATGCGGGATGGATTGGATATATTTCTCCGGCTGCGGAATTTACCCCCAAGTCCATTGAAACACCGCAATTGCGCACCTCGCTGGTATATCAGATGCGGGTATACGTGAATAATCCGCATAATCAATTGCGACTGGGTATGCCGGCTACGGTGATCATTCCGTTGGGTACATCCAAGGCTGGCCAATCGGCCATGGCTCCGGCTACGCAGAGGTGAACCATGTCCGCGGCCTCTGCCATCACCTCCATCACACCGGCCACCGACATTCTTGAATTAAAAAATGTCAGCAAAAGCTTCCATGTCGGCAAACGGGAGATTCAGGCCCTGCAGGCCGTCAGCTTTGCCATGCAACCCGGAGCGGTGACCGGCTTAATCGGCCCGGATGGAGCTGGAAAAACCACGCTGATGCGCTTGGCCGCGGGGTTGCTACGCCCCGATGGAGGGGAAATTCGTGTGCTGGGTATCGATGTGAACAAAGATCCCCAATCCATTCAAAGCTCCATCGGTTATATGCCGCAGCGCTTTGGTCTTTATGAAGATCTAACCGTGCAGGAAAATTTGGATTTATACGCAGACCTGCAAGGAGTTCTTCCACGGGATCGGCCTAAACGCTATGAAGAGCTGATGAAAATGACCAATCTGGGGGCGTTTCGGGGGCGGTTGGCGGGCCGGCTTTCCGGAGGTATGAAGCAAAAGCTTGGGCTGGCTTGCGCCCTGGTGCGCGGGCCACGCTTGATTCTCCTGGATGAACCGACCGTGGGGGTGGATCCGGTATCGCGGCGGGAATTATGGGCCATTGTGTATCGGCTGGTGGAAAACCAGGGGGTGAGCGTGCTGTTAAGCACCGCATATCTGGACGAAGCCCAACGCTGCCGCGACGTGGTGTTGATGAGCGAGGGCCGAATCTTGCACCAGGGGCCGCCAGACCAATTCACTCGGCCTCTTACGGGTCGGACCTTTCAAATGCAGGTGCCGGGAATCACCAAACGCTCGCTGATGCGCGAGCTTGGGGGGCGGCCGGAGGTGGTGGATGCCGTCATCATCGGTGATGATGTTCGGGTGGTTTTAACTAGCGCACCGGAGGCGCAAAAACAGGTTACGGCGGCATTTCAGGGGGCGGTGTTGGCACCGGTGCCGCCGCGGTTTGAAGATAGTTTTGTCGATACGCTGCGCGTAGTGAAAGGCGAAGCGTCGCTAACGCCATCCGCAGAGCCGGCTGTCCCGCCGGCCGCACCCGTGGCGATGTTAAAAACCATTGTTCCTCCGGCCAAAACGGCGGGACCAGTGATTGAAGTTAAAAACCTTACCAAGCAATTTGGGGCATTTTATGCCGTACACGACATCAGCTTCAGCGTAGCGCCGGGAAAAATATTTGGGTTGTTGGGGGCCAATGGAGCCGGGAAAAGTACCACCTTTCGCATGTTATGCGGGCTGCTGCCCATCAGCGGTGGTATGTTGCGTGTGGCTGGCCACGATTTAAGAACCGCCCGGGCCGCAGCGCGTGGCCGCGTTGGTTATATGTCGCAGAAGTTTTCACTCTACGGCAATCTGAGTGTTATGGAAAACCTGCGCTTTTTTGCCAGTGCGTATGGGCTTATGGGTCGCAGTCGCAGCCGTCGCATTGATGAAGTGCTGGGGGAATTTGGGCTTAGCGCGGTGGCGGATATGAACAGCGGCGGACTGTCGCTGGGGTTCAAACAAAGGCTGGCATTGGCGGCGGCACTGATGCACAAGCCGGATATTTTATTTCTGGATGAGCCAACCTCAGGCGTGGATCCGTTGGCCCGCCGTGAGTTCTGGCACCGCATCAATGCCTTGGTGGATGCCGGTGTTACCATCATGGTGACCACCCATTTTATGGAAGAAGCTGAATACTGCGATGAACTGGCCATTATGGCCGCGGGCCGAATTCTGTCCATGGGAACGCCGCCGGAAATACGCCACAGCGCCGCTACGCCGGCCAATGCCAACCCGACCATGGAAGACGCCTTTATCCATCTGATTGAATCTGCGCAGCGAAAGGCGGCCTGATGGCGAGCATCCAACCCATTCCCGTTTCGGCCAAAGGACGCGCGCGGCGGTTGCGTGGGCTGATACGTAAGGAATTTTTGCAAATTATCCGTGATCCCAGCAGTATCGCCATCGCTTTTGTGATGCCGGTGGTACTGCTGCTGCTTTTTGGTTACGGCGTATCCCTCAACGCGATGCATGTGCCGGTGGCGGTGGTGTTGGAAAAACCGGGGCCGGATGCCTATGGCTTTGCCGCCCGCCTGCAGGGTTCGGCCTATTTCAGACCTGTGATGATGACCACCATGCATCAGGCCCAACGGGCGTTAATGCGTCGGCGGGTGGATGGCATTGTGTGTTTGCGTTCCAGCTTTGCCCGGGATATGACGCAACCGGGCGGGGCGTCCATCCAGGTGATTCTCAACGGTGTGG
>JABEVA010000232.1 GCA_013044065.1 Phycisphaerae bacterium | reverse complement strand
GTCGAAGGGCACGCCCAGGTAATGATCCTCAAATGTGGCGTTTTGCTGCGGATCCAGAACTTCCAGCAGAGCGGCCGCAGGATCCCCTCGGAAGTCGGCACCGAGCTTGTCAATTTCATCGAGCATCATCACCGGGTTGTTGGCTCCACACTTGCGCAGCTCCTGGAGTATCCGCCCCGGCATGGCACCGATATACGTACGACGATGACCACGAATATCCGCTTCATCGCGCACCCCTCCCAGGCTCATACGCGCAAACTTTCGTCCCAGGGACTCCGCAATGGACTTGCCGAGACTGGTTTTACCGACACCGGGTGGACCTAAAAAGCAAAGTATTGGACCGTGCCCCTTCGGATTGAGTTTTCTTACCGCCAGAAATTCCACGATACGCTTTTTGATTTTCTCAAGGTCGTAATGGTCTCGATCCAAAATGGCTTTGGCCCCCTGAATATCGAGTTTATCAGCGGTGGACACAGACCACGGCAACTCCGCCACGGTCTCGAGGAATGACCGTATTACCCCAAATTCCGGTGAGGCTTGCGGAATATTGGCCAGGCGGGAAAGCTCGCGATCCGTCTCCTTTTTAACTATGTCCGGCACCCGGGCGGCGTCAATGCGCTTACGTAAATCCGCCACTTCCTCAGACTGGTCTTCTTCTCCGCTAAGTTCCTTTTGAATGGCCTTGAGTTGCTCCTGGAGAAAATATTTGCGCTGGGTTTTGTCGATGCTGGAACGCACCTGTTTTTGAATGGTCTCCTGCAACTCCAGCAGTTCAATACGTGTGGCCAGTTTTTCGCGGACCCGCTCCAGCCGCTTGGTCACGTCCGCTTCCTCCAGCAGCGATTGCTTCTCCACCACGGATTCATTCAGATTGGCGGCCAAAAAGTCCGCCAGTGTTCCCGGTGCCTCGATTTCATTTAGAATCCCGTTGGCTTCATCAGGGATGTTCGGAGAAAGCTCAATCATTCGTTGCGCGGCCTGGCGAACGCTTTGTACCAGCATCAGAAATTCCGGAGTCGGCTTTTCCGGCGTGGTATCGGCCAGAGGCTCCACCCGGGCTTTCAGATAGGGTTCCGTCTGCACCACTTCCAGTACGCGAAAACGCATCAATCCGTGGACGACAATACTTTGCTGACCTTCGGGGTGGCGAACCATTTTGACCACCACCGCGACGGTACCCATGGAATACAGATCAGAGGCTTGCGGGTCTTCCACGCTGTCGTTTTTCTGTGTGACTACCCCTAGCGTTTTGTCCGCCGGCATGACCTCATCCAACACGCGTCGACTTTTATCGCGGCCAATGGACAGCGGTATGACCGCCCCCGGAAAAGCCACCGCATCGCGCACCGGCAGAATGGGGAGAATCTCAGGAATTCGCACCTGATGGACCAATGGGCCTGCGACGCTGGCGGTTTGGACCGGCGTGGATTGAGTTGACGCCCCCGCGGGCTTGGCCGCAGCATCGGATGCTGGAACCGGTTCCTTCTGACCAGTTGCTGAAGCACTTTCGTTGCGGCCTTGTGGCGGTCCAGCGACGGTTTGCTCTGAAGCCGAAGAGCCGGGTGCCTGGTCCGACGGTGGTGCGGGTTGGTCCGCATGACCGGGGTCGGCTTCCGTAACAGGCTGGGAAGAATTCTCTGAATCTGGTGCGTTCTTTGGCAATTTTTAAATCCTGAAAAGGTCATCACTTTGGCCGGCAATTATTTGCCATGCTCGCTGCTGCCGGTACCTGAATTTCCCAGGTAGCCCCGGCGCGGTCGCTAGAGTTTGTGTTTTCGGCTTTGCTCCACGCCCGCTCCGGAAGCCTTGGGCAGTGTTATCCAAAGCAGCCCGGTGTCGTAATGAGCTGAAATGGCTGTTTCGTCCACATTGGACGGCATTTCCAGATTGCGGCTGAAACTGCCATGATCTATTTCCATCAGGTGTACCGCCACGGCGCGATCGTGTGCCGAGGGCATGGGGCATGCTCGTCTCCCCCGTATGATCAATTGATTTTTGTCCACGCGCACCTCAATATCGCTTTTGTGCATGCCCGCAAGGTCTACGCATACTAGAAATGCCTGGCGGCTTTCATACAAGTTTACATCAGGCCTCCAGGATTCTGTTGTCCAAAAGCCGAAGAAACTTCGACTCAGGACCGTATCAGTTATAGCGCCTCCAGGCCGCGAAAATAGATCCGACTCCTGTGCGCTGGCCACCACTATTTCAACCATGGTCTGACTCCGCTTTCTGGCTCAAGACGACACCCTTATCATAGGCGCCACATCATGATTTTATTCGCAAATACCGGTTTAAGCCAAATGGTTGGTTGGGCCACGGGGTGGGTCCAGGTCTTTTCCTCCATTTTGCCTGCGACACCCTCAAAATGGAATATCCTTAGCTCGACTTTTGCCATTTTTTAGTGCTCACGCAGAACGGCTCAAATAGCCCAACAGCATAAAGCGAAAAGGCTTCGATAATTTATCAACACCCGCAGCCAATGGCGGGTGTTGAAAAACCTCCTGCCAGCATACTGCCACCAACCTTCGACCGGCTCTGTACCAATGACCGTCGCCGCCGACGAATTCGACGCGACGGGTTTTGCCGCCATACCAGTTCACCGTGCAGCGCCGCCGCCGGGCCTTGGCCACC
>JABEVA010000231.1 GCA_013044065.1 Phycisphaerae bacterium | reverse complement strand
GATCTCCTCGAGCCGGTCGAGAGTCTCCGGAGCGAGGGCGATCTCGAGTGCACGCAGCGAGCCATCAAGCTGTTCCAGCGTGCGCGGGCCGATGATGGGGCAGGTGACGCCGGGCACGTGGAGGCACCAGGCGATGGCGAACTGACTGCTGGAGATGCCTTTGGCGTCGGCAAGTTTGTCGAGAGCCTCCATCAGCGGCCATTGGCTGGCGGGAAAATCGGTTTTATTTTGGGCGTGGTACCAGGTGCCCTGGGGAATTTTGCGGCCGCCGCGGGTGTACGTACCCGCCAGGCGACCACGGGCCAGCGGTGCCCAGGTGATGGTGGCAACCTCATATTTGCGGCAGAACGGGAGGACTTCGACTTCAATGCGCCGGTCGATGATGTTGAATTGCGGTTGTTCAACATCAAAACGGGCGGTGCCCAATTCCCGGGCGAGGAAGTGGGCTTCGGCCAACTGCCATGCGGCAAAGACGCTGCTGGCGAGGTACAGAATTTTGCCCTGCCGCACCAGGTGATCCAAGGCGTGCAGGGTTTGGTCGATGGGGGTGTCGGGATCGGGGCGGTGGATGTGATAAACATCGAGGCGCTCGGTGCGCAGCCGGCGGAGCGATTTTTCCACCTCGCGCACGATGTGCCAACGATGATTGCCGGCGTCGTTCACGTGCGGGGAGCGTCGGCCATGGACTTTAGTGGAAAGGACAATTTCATCGCGTTTATGGGTGTCGGCGAGCCATCGTCCGATGATTTCTTCCGATTTGCCGTCGTTATAAACATTGGCGGTATCGATGAAATTACCGCCGGCGGCGGCGTAGGCATCGAGAATACGGCGTGATTCGGCTTCGTCAGTGCGTCCGCCGAAGTTCATGGTGCCCAGGCAAAGCGGTGTCACTTTAACCCCGGTTCGACCTAAAATTCGGTATTGCATGTTGGCCTCCTGTATTGACTGCCGTGAATACTATAGCGGCGGCGCGGCGCGCGGTCAACGCGGCGCGAGTCGGAAGCATGAGGGGCGTACCACGAAGTGGTCAGCGGGCGACGGCTTATTTAGCATCCCGGCGCGGCTGTGGCCGCAGGAGACAGGAGTCAGGAGACAGAATTCAGTTTTTTTTGGAACGCTGCGCGGGTGAGGGGCTTTGGGGAAGTGACGGGGTGTGTCCAAAAGGCTTTGCGCCGTGCGAAGAATCTTTGGGATTTTAGCACAGATTAAATGGCACCTGGGGTTAACGCTTTGCGAGTCGGTCCAGGTCAAAGGCGGGTATCGGAAGAGCCGGGAGCAAGGTATAGGGTTTACCGGGCGGTGAAGGAACCGCGGAAGGTGCCGCAAGCAGGCCCGGCGGTTATAATGGGAGTGGTTGAATGGTTTTGGAGCCGCATGAATACACCACCAGCATCTTCAGCAGCCCCGCCGACATCGTGGGATTCGTCGAGTCTGAACAATCCGCATTTGGTGGCGGATAAGGCGGGGCGGGTGCGGGCGATGTTTTCGGCGATTGCGCGTTCGTACGATTTGAACAACCATTTACATTCGCTGTGGATTGACCATTACTGGCGGCGCGCGGCGGTGCGGATGGCGGGGGTGAAACCCACGGATGTGGTGGCGGATATTGCCTGCGGCACGGGAGACTTGTCGCTGGCGTTTTTGAAGGCGGGTCCGAAACGGGTGATGGGGATGGATTTTTGTCATGCGATGCTGCAGGGCGCTTGCGGGAAGATGCCGGGGGGCACGACGGCGGCGCGACTATCGTTTCAAGAGGCGGATGCTTTGCGGTTGCCGCTGGCGCACGAGAGTGTGGATATTGCGTCGATTGCGTTTGGGATTCGCAACGTTGCGGACTGGCAGGGATGCCTGCGGGAATTTCACCGGATTGTGCGGCCGGGCGGGCGGGTGATTATTCTGGAATTTTCACTGCCGAGCCATGCGGTTCCGCGGGCGCTGTATAATTTTTATTTCCGGCGGATGATACCGTGGACCGCGACGCTCATCAGCGGGGATCGCACGGGGGCGTACCGTTATCTGCCGCGAAGCGTGAGCACGTTTATCACGCCGGAACAGATGACCAGTGGCATGGAGCAGGCGGGCTTTTCGCAGGTGGCGGCCCGGGCGCTTACGCTTGGGATCAGCGTTTGTTATCGCGGGGTGCGGGGTGGGTAAAGCGGCGGCAGTGCGGCCCGCGAGAGGACGCGGCGAGCGAAGTGGCGGCGTTGACGGCCAAGAGAAGATCATGCGCCGCATTGTGCGGTGTTCCTGGTGGTGTCGGCGGTGCGGGGAAAACATCGGGTCGGAAAATGTGGCGCTGTACTGCCACAAGCTGCCGAATGTGGTGAAAGGGTCGGGCTTTTTCGCGGGGATGGCGTTGCTGGATCATCTGCGGGATTGCCAGGAGCATGATTTTTGCGAGGAGCTGCGGGCTTGGTTGGGGGCCGACTTTTTGAACCATCCGCGGATATGGGAATGGTTTGAGGTGCATGCCCGGCGGGAATCGCGGTTGGTGGCGGAAGAGGAAGTGCAATAGGTGCGCGAGGTGATGATGTCCTTTGCAAAAACGGTGATTGTGGCCATATCCGGGGCGTCCGGGGCCATTTATGCCCGGCGGATTCTGCAGGGTCTGACCGTGGGTGGGCTGCGCAGTTACGTAGTGGTTTCCCCGGCAGGCCGACGGCTGTTGCATGATGAACTGGGGTTGGAGCAGGCGACGGCAGAGGCTATTTTGGGGCCGGAGGTGGTGCCTGCGGAAGGGCAAATTATTCTACTGCCCTACCAGGATATCGGGGCGTGCATTGCGTCGGGTTCTTTGGTGCACCAAGGCATGGTGGTGGTGCCGTGTTCAAGCAATAAACTTGCCCAAATTGCGCATGGACTGTCGGAAAATCTCATCAGCCGGGCGGCACAGGT
>JABEVA010000230.1 GCA_013044065.1 Phycisphaerae bacterium | reverse complement strand
CCAGTGGCCCATAAAAACCCGAAGTTGTTTTTGCACTGCCCCTAACCCATGTGCTGCTGGCCAATACGCAGCCGTTGCTCTGCCTGGGTAAAGCCCCGGCATCCAATCCGGCCATCGCGTTGCAGCTGACCGGCCGCGCGGCGGGCCTGGTGCATCAGTTTGCAGTCGGCTTTCATCTGCGGCCTTTTGCCAATTTACCCCGGCTGCACACAACCGTGCGTCTTGCGGGAATAAAGGGTGCGGGAATCAGCCGTTTTGTGCCCGCATTTGGGGGCCTGTTCAACCCGGCTGCGCTGACGGATGGCCAGTTTGCCGCCGATGCCTCCGCCCAGATTCAAATCGACCGCACGTCACCAATTGCCTTTGATTTTTCCCAGCCGTTTTCAGTGGACGCCAAGATTCAGAATCTGGCTTTTCGGCGGCGGGCCGGGGGCAAAGTGTGGGCGGGCGTAAAACTGATTCAGGCGGACAAAATCAATATTTCCACGACAGGTCATTCTGTGTCTATTCCTCTGGTCAATATTCTTATGCCGCAGGCTTTTGCCTTGCGCCAGGGAAAACAGATTACGATTCTGGGCCTGCCCTTGGCCGTCACCCAGGCCACGCCCGCACCGCCTGTTCCCACTGTGACCAAAGCGATTCATATGCCTGCGCCCGCAGCGCATCCAGCTACCCCGGCGCATCCGATTCCCGCTTCAGCCGGGCCGTCCGCAGTGTCCGGCCAGCCGGGTTCTGCGCCCATGCACGTGACGGTTGGCCGGGTGGTGGTCAGCGGCTGCGATATTGCCTACGTTGACAAAAACCTGCACATTCGCGTTCCGCTGACCGGAATGGAATTTGAAGCACGCAATATCGGGTCCGACTCCCCGCAGCATCCGGTTCCCATGGGATTTAATCTTCTGGTCTATTCCAAGGCCGTAACTGTTGGTGGAAATGGTTCCAAGGCGCCCGCGCCGGTGCGCGTCGCTGCTTCTCCAGCAACTCGCTCTGCCGCGACAGCCACAGCAGTGGCTACCCGTGCCGTCAAGCCGGTGTCGGCCACCCGACCGCATACTGTATCGGCGGCCGGTCATGCGGCGGCCATTGCTCCCGCGATTAAGTCTGTCCCCGTCCGCCATCGCAAGCTGTTTTCCCAGGTGTCTGCCAACGGACAAATATATGTGTATCCAAAATTGCATGGATGGATTCAGACCAGCATCAATGGCTTGGAACTTGCTGCATTTCACCATGCGGCCGCCAATGCCGGTGTGACACTGGGCGGTGGCGTGTTTGACGGGTCCACCGATACTCGCATCACCAGTCCGCAAAACATGAATACCCATGTCAAGCTGGTTATGACTGACCTGAAGCTTTCCGAACCGGCCAAAGGGCCACTGCGCAATGTTCTGCGGCTGCCCGCCCCGCTGGATGTGGCCGTGGCCGCCATTGAAGCACCGGACGGATCCATCACGCTTTCTTTTGGCGTTCCGATACGCCATTCGCATGTCTCCATGTCCGCCGTTGAAGGCGGTGTGATCGGTTCCATGGCCAAAGCGATCACCATCGGTATTGCCAGTTCGCCGCTCAAACTTGTTGGTGGCCTTTTTGGCGGGGCCGCTGCCAAGCCCGCGCCATACCCGCCTCTGTTTGTGCAATACTCGCCGGCTGCCACCGGCCTTACATCACAAGGCGACGCGGCCATCCGCCGGGTGATTCACCTGCTGGCGAATCATGACTCGCTTCAGGTGGTCGTGCGCCAGCAGCTTAGTACCGCAGACCTTGCGGTGGCAGCGCAGCGAGCCAATCCGTCACCCGCCGAGGCCATGGATTTGATCAACGCACTTCGCCAGCGGCAGCGCCGCCTTTTGGTAAACCGCGTCGCACTGGTCGGGCGACTTCAGGGAAACGCGGCCATTCGCCTGCGCTCGGCAGCCATTCGGCGCAACCGCGACCAGCTTCTGCGGCTGGATCAGCGTCTGACCCATACCCGGCTGGCCATTGAATTTTTGGCCTCGGTGCTGGAACCGGGCGCCCAGCGCGAATCGGCGCGCCGCACACGCGGTGTGGCTATCCTGATTGGTCAGCGGCGCGAAGCCCTGGTGAAGACACTGCTGCTGGCCTCCGGTGTGGATCATATTCACCGGCGGGTGCACATTGTGTTTCCGCAGTTTAAACCCGTGAAATCCGCCGTCGGCGGAGCCACCGTTCTGACCCTCGTGCGGGTCACCGGTCGGCAGCATTGACCGGTGCGCCAGCGGCAGTCTGGCGTGGGACGCAAATGAATCCCGGGTGTTGCCCTTTTTAGCCAGTTATGATTGTTACCGAGCATAGATAAAGGAATTCATTTAAGCGAAATTATGCGAGCAATTTATCCGGATTGGTGATCAAAATATCATAAACATCTTACTGTGCCAATGTGTTTCTTGAAATATAGTCATTTGCGTGCGATAACCTAATCGTGAACACGTTTTTCCGGAGATCGCAATGGCGGCAAATAATCCTCAGAATTCGCGAACGCGACCAGCCGGGTATGCCGCGCTCATCCGTATGTTCGGCATCGCGGCTGTGCCTCACTGGCATGAATCCATGGTCGCTCAGGGCGGGGTGCACGGGGTCCAGGTCACGGGGGACGTAGGCATTCACCGTGGCCAGCGTGCCATCAATGGTATTTTCATCGGGTGCGGCCACGGTGGTTGCGAGGCGCAGCT
>JABEVA010000229.1 GCA_013044065.1 Phycisphaerae bacterium | reverse complement strand
TTGGGGCAAAAGTGCCGTTGAATCTGACCTTTCGCAATTCCCGTGGAAAAAGCGTGGAGCTGAAGCGGTATTTTAAGCCGGGCCGGCCGGTGATCCTGAATTTCATCTATTTTGAATGTCCGGGTGTCTGCCCATTTGTCATGGATGGCGTGGCCAAGGCCATGAACAAAATGCCGCTGGTTGCTGGATCTGATTATGATGTGGTCACCATCAGTTTTGATCCTCATGATACCCCTAAGATGGCCGCAGAGAAAAAGGTTGAGTATGGCACCATGTTGCACAGTGCCGCGGCGATTAAACATTGGCATTTTCTCACGGGCCAGGAACCGGCCATCAAGGCAATTACCGCGGCCGTGGGTTTTCACTATGTGTGGTTTAAGCAATTGCAGCGTTATGACCATCCGGCGGCCATATTTGTACTCACGCCGGGCGGTCGGATTTCGCAGTATCTCTATGGGATCAGCTATCATCCGACGGCGCTCAAATTAAGCCTGGTGCAGGCTGGAGATCATACGCTTGGCACGGCTTTTGATCAGGTACTGCTGTTGTGCTGCTCATTTAACCCTGTTACCGGGCGCTATGCGGCCATTGCGGTGCGGGTGATGACGCTCTCCGGCGTGCTGGTCGTGGTGGCGCTGGGCACGATGTTTGGATTTTTGCTTTATTGGGATCGAAAACACCGCGGAAAGAATAGTTCACCGGGAGCTTCAACTTGAGTTTCAATTTTGCGCCGGGCGCAGCCAACATTATTCAGATGACGACCTTGAAATTGCCGGGCGTGCTGGCGGCGTGGGGTTTACCCCATTCCGATGCCGTGACGGGTCCGGACGTACAGTTTTTGTGGGATTTCATTTTGGGCGTGGCGGTATTTTTCACCGTATTGATTGTGGTGCTGATGGTCTTTTTCAGCATTCGCTATCATGCCAAAACCAAAAATCAGGTGGGAGATCATGGCCACACCCACAATACCGCGTTGGAACTCACTTGGTCGATTATTCCCTTGATTTTGCTCATGATCATGTTTGTGCTGGGGTTCAAATACTATCTGAATATGGATACGCCGCCTTCCGGTGCGTATAAAATCGATGTTCAGGCCAAACAATGGAGTTGGACGTTCGTTTATCCCAACGGGGGCATCAGCGACAAACTCTATTTGCCTGCGGGCCGACCTGTGCGTTTGGACATGACTTCTTCAGATGTTCTCCACGGATTCTGGATTCCGCGGTTAAGCATTCAAAAAGATGTAGTGCCGGGACGGGTGATGACGGTGTGGATTGAGGCCAAAAAATCCGCTCGGATGTGGTTGCAATGTGCCGAGTATTGCGGCTCCGGCCATTCCAAAATGCGTGCACGGGTGATTGTGGAACCCTATGCCCAATTTAAAAAAAGCGTTCATGCCATTGCGGATATCTGGAAGCAAAATGGTAAAACTTTGTCCTTGGCGGCGGTGGGACGGAAGTTGCATATTACGTTGGGTTGCATAGCCTGCCACAACATGACCGGTGCTCCCGGTGGCGTGGGGCCGACCTGGAAAAATCTGGCCGGTTCCAAAGTGCACGACACCAACGGTCAAGTTGTGGTGGCGAACTATCAATACCTGAAAAGCGCCATCCTGCATCCCGGTCATTTAAAAGTGAAGGGCTATCCCCGCGGCATTATGCCCAATACCTTCGCTGCCCAGCTTAAGAAAATTGCGCCCAATGGCCGGGCGCTCGATGCGTTGATTGCCTATATTAATTCCAAGAGCAAATACGCCAATCAGCAATCCCTACCTCCGGAATTGAGAAAATCATCCACCACGGTTCAGCCGTCGGCAAAGCCAAAAACCGCACCAGTCAAGGCCTCCGGCCTGCCGGCGGCGGCGCTGCCGTTTGTCTCTAAGGGCAAGGTGCTGGTGCAGACGTTTGGTTGTACCGGGTGCCATTCTGTAACTGGTGCTTCGGGGGTTGGACCGACGTGGAAGGACCTGGCCGGGTCTGCTGTAACGCTGACCACCGGCAAGGTGGTGACGGCCGATTACAAGTATCTGCGGGAAATGATTCTGCACCCCGGAACGCTGCTGGTGAAGGGTGCCACCGCCGGGGTGATGTCCGGGACTTACGGGTCTATGCTTAGCGGACCGAAGCATCCACACGAGAAAAAACTAAAGGCTATAATCTGGTACCTGAATTCGCTAAGCGACCATGCGAATAAAGCGAGCTGGCCGCCCGGCGTAGGAACAAAAAAATAGCTGGTAATTAACCATGGACGGGATGACTCGTAAGATAAGGACCATGACATGACCACAGCGGAAATCAGCGAACACATCGGGGAGCATGCTCCGATCGGTGGAAATTATCTCAATCAGGGTAAGGGCATTAAGTCCTGGCTTTTTACGCTGGACCATAAGCGCATCGGCCTGATGTATTTGATCTCGGGCCTGACGATGTTTTTCATCGGCGGCATGTTGGCCATGGTCATCCGCACGCAACTGCTGGTACCCAACGGCCTGATTTTTCATGGTAGTTATGAGGCCTATAAGCATTATAACCAGGTCTTCACTCTGCACGGCATCATTATGGTTTTTATGGTTTTGGTTCCCATTCCGCCGGGAGCCTTGGGCAATTTCGTGTTGCCTTTGATGCTCGGGGCTAAGGATGTGGCATTTCCTCGCCTCAACCTTTTAAGTTATTACCTGTATATAACCGGCGCGATCATGGCGGTGGTCTCGACGCTGCTGGGCGCGGTGGATACCGGTTGGACTTTTTATACTCCTTTCAGCATTCAAACGGAAACCTATGTGGTATGGATGGTGCTGGGGATCTTTCTGCTGGGCTTTAGTTCCATTCTCACCGGGCTTAACTTTATTGTCACCATTCACAAACTGCGGGCCCCTGGAATGAAGTGGTTCCGGATGCCGATGTTTGTTTGGGCTTCGTATGCCACATCCATTATTCAGGTGGCGGCTACGCCGGTGCTGGGCGTTACGCTGCTGCTTCTGGTTGCGGAACGGGTGATGGGCGTGGGAATTTTTAATTCGGCATTGGGTGGAGATCCGGTGTTGTTTCAGGACTTTTTCTGGTTTTATTCGCATCCGGCGGTGTACATCATGATTTTGCCGGCCATGGGTATCGTCGGGGAAATCATCACCGTGTTTAGTCGCAAGCCCATTTTTGGCTATAAATTTATCGTGATGAGCTCTTTGGCCATTGCCCTGATTGGCTTTGTGGTATGGGGCCATCATCTGTTTGTCAATGGCCAATCGGCGGAATGGGATGCCATTTTCAGCTTTATGACCTTCTTTGTGGCGGTGCCTTCCGCCGTAAAGGTGTTCAACTGGCTGGCCACCATGTACAAAGGAGCTATTTCGCTTTCCACTCCGATGCTCTACGCGCTGTCCTTTATTGTGCTTTTTACCATCGGTGGGTTTACCGGCGTTATTCTGGGGGCTTTGGC
This sequence comes from Phycisphaerae bacterium, assembly GCA_013044065.1. GTDB lineage: Bacteria > Planctomycetota > Phycisphaerae > WQYP01 > WQYP01 > JABEVA01. Next base: position 10,124 of record JABEVA010000229.1, on the reverse strand, counting down.
CACCAATGTGGTACTCCATGATACCTACTTTGTGGTGGCCCACTTTCACTATGTGATGATGGGTGGAACTATCATCGCATTCATCGGCGGTTTGCATTACTGGTGGCCGAAGATGTTTGGCAAGATGTACAACGAAACGCTCGGCAGGATCACCTGCGTGATGTTGTTTATCGGCATCAATTTGACGTTTTTCCCCCAATTTATTGTGGGTGCCGAAGGAATGCCCCGGCGTTACGCCACGTATTTGCCCCAATATCAGCTATACATGATCGCCTCCACGGTGGGTGCTTACATTCAACTGGCGGCGTTTCTGCTGATGGCGGGTTATCTGATTCATTCATTGGTTCGCGGCAAAAAAGCGCCTGCCAATCCCTGGGGTGCCTCCACGTTGGATTGGTCGATGGCATCACCGCCAACCACCGGCAACTTCCAGGAGATGCCCGTGGTAACCCAGGGGCCATATCACTATGACGATATGGAATATGATGGCCGGTTGGGAGGATTTGTGCATGTTGATCCTGTGCCGGCTTTAGCGGGCGCGGGTGTTGAGCATTGAGGTGCGGGTCAGCCGGAAGATTTTGCGGCTGACTTCAGCGGAATTTTTGGGTGCCCAAACGGCCCGTAGTGAAGATCAGACAGATAAGTGAGAAAAGATGAGTGAAAACGCCAGCGCGACCTTGACGCTTTCCAGCCCGGAAGAAATGGCCGGCCGACATTTGGCCCATCATTTCGATACACCGCAGCAACAATTTGACTCCGGCAAACTGGGGATGTGGCTATTTTTGGGGACGGAATTTCTCCTTTTCAGTGGCCTGTTTTGCGCCTACGCCGTTTACCGCATGTTGCATCCGCAAATATTTATCTATGCCTCGCGCTATTTGGATCCGGTTTCGGGGGCGTTTTGTACCTTGGTGCTGGTCACCAGCGGGTTTACCATGGCGTGGGCGATCCGCTGTGCCCAGTTGGGAAAGCGGACCGGCTTGATTATTGCGTTGCTTTTAACCATTGCCGGAGGTTTTGGGTTTTTGGCTATCCACGGCTATGAGTATTTTGAAGAATATCAGCAGCATTTGATGTGGGGCACCAATTATCACCCGGCCGTAGACTTGTCACCAACGCAAACGGTGGTGGCAAAGCCCAAGGCCGTCGGCGGAAGTTGGAGCCAGCTTGATGCGTTGGGACATCAGGGGTACCTGGTAGCGCATTCCAACATAGCCCCGGCTGCGATTGGTCCAGCCGGTCCGGCTTTGGCGCAATCACCGGCGGTGTCCGTCGCGGCCGTGGCCAGCCAACCCAACAATGTGCAGATATTTTTTGGCATCTATTTTCTAATGACCGGGTTGCACAGCATTCACGTAATTGTCGGCATTATTTTGCTTACGTACCTGCTGGTGCGGGCCATCCGCAATGATTTTGGCCCCTGCTATTACGCGCCGGTCGATTTTATCGGGTTGTATTGGGGCGTGGTGGATATGATTTGGATGTTTTTGTTCCCCTTGCTGTATCTGATTCGCTAAGCGGGCAATACAGTTGGACCCTCAAGGAGACTTGATTTTGTTGGATCACGCAGAACATGCTCATGGCAACGGGCCGGTGACCCCATCCCATTCGCAAATTGTGCCAATACGGAATTTGGTGGCGGTGTGGGTTGTTTTGTGTGCCCTGACGCTGCTGAATTTGGTGCTCGATAAGGTGCATCTGCACGGATTTAGTGTGGTGGTATCTTTAGCCATTGCGTCGGCTATGGCTATCGTTGCCGCGATGTATTTCATGCATTTGCGCTATGACCATCCTTTTTACCTTACAGCGTTGATTCTGGTGATTATTTTTATTGCGATTTTTATCACCTTTTCCGCCCATGATACCCTCCAATATAAATCGCAACTCATTCCAGGTCAGGCCCCGGCCATGGTTCAGGCGGCGCAGCGGGCGAATACCGTTGCTTCGCCGGCGACCAAGCCGTAATCAGTCCGGTTGTGGTCTTCGCGAGGTCGGTATTGGGAAGGGGGCGGTCCATTGTGGCCGGACCAATGGCTTGTCGGAACACAACATGACAGACGACATCGACTTGCCTCCACACGCCTTAAACGCCGCCGCCGGATCTTCGCGTCAGCCGATGTTATTCGTGCCGGGGGCCGGTGCGATGGGGGTGGGCCTGCTGGTCTTTTCTCTTTCGGTTCTCTTTGCCTCGAGCCTGATAGGCTATTTGTATATTCGCGCTCAGGCACCCGTGGTTGCACACCTGCGTCTTCCGAATCTACTCTGGGTGAGCACAGCGGTGCTTTTAATCAGTTCCATCACCATGCACGCGGGGCTGAGGGCGATACAACACGGGCGGGAATCGCGATTGACTCGGAATCTTGCGGCCACGTTCGGTCTTGGCCTGCTTTTTTTGATTTTGCAGGCCATCAGCGCGGTGGACATCTTCCACAGCTTGCAGCTCTCCAATATCGCCATGGCGCGGGTCGGCATACGCAATACCGGTGGCTTGGCTCCCGGGCTGACGCCGGTGGTTCAGACCCATGTGTTAATCGCCGCTTTTTACGTGTTTACGGCTTTGCATGCTCTGCACGTAATCGGTGGCCTGATTCCGCTGGGTGTGGTGCTGCAGCGGGCCATCAATGGGGTTTATTCGAGAAATTATTATCCTGGTGTAAGGTATTGCAGCATTTACTGGCACTTTCTGGATGTTGTCTGGCTGGTGATTTTTGTGGTTCTGTTGGCCACGTTTTAGGATAAGACCATGACCGAAGCTATTACGTTTGATCCGCAGGAGAAACTTTTCGTACTCCGTACGCAGTGGTCTTTTTATGCCATGAGAATACTTCCCGATGGTCAATTGGTGCACGTGAAATTCGCCCCCGCCGACCCGGCGGTCCAACCTCTGCGGTTGTCGCGGCTGGATGAGTACCCCGAAGCGGACTTTTCCTCGTGGGAAAATCAAACCCGTTTATGGGAATTTCCAACCTTTGGCGAGATTTCGTATCACGATGTGGCTCTCAAGGCGGCATTTCCGGCCGTCGGGATCCCTCTTTCCGCTCGGGACGGTGCCATTGATCCCATCCGCGATCTACGCCTGCGCTATCGTGGCCATGAGATTCGTACGGATGCCGCACCAGGGTTTTCGCCCGTCCATGGTCGGCCGGTACGCAAACAGGCCACGCTCCGGCAAACCCTGATCCTGGATATGCAAGACATTGGCTTTGATTTTTGCGTGCGCCTGTTTTATCGCCTGACGCCGGAGTGCGATATCATTGAACGCTGGGTGCAGTTGGAAAACCGCACCGCGACGCCGGTGGCGATTGAATCACTCGCGTTTGCCACCATCCATCTGCCGTTGGGCGAATACGACCTCACCCACACCGCCGGTTCCTGGGCCAGGGAATTCATTCCCGTGACCCAATCGCTGCATCAGGGATCGACGGTGCTCAAGCAACAGGGCCTCAACACCGGCCACAGTATCAACCCCGCCTTTTTCGTCCAACCCCGTGGCCTGGCCACTCCGGCTGGCGGTCCTACCTATTTTGGCGCACTGGCTTACTCCGGCAACTGGTCCCTGCGTTTTGAAGCGCTGCCGACCGACCCCATCCGTATCCATGGTGGCTATGAGACTGATGATTTCGCTTTGCACCTTGCTCCGGGCCAAACCCATACCACCCCGGCATTCGTTTTCGGAGTGGCGGATGATGGCTTTGGCGGTGCAAGTCACCGCTTGCACCGTTTCACACACGATTACGTTCTACCTGTGCCGGTGCATACTTCATCCCGTCCGGTGCTTTATAACAGTTGGGAGGCGGTATATTTTGATATGACAGTTGAAAGTCAGGTGCGGTTGGCCCGCATCGCCGCTGCCATTGGGGTGGAACTGTTTTGTGTGGATGATGGTTGGTTCAAGGGGCGTCGCTCGGACCATGCCGGCCTGGGCGATTGGGTGGTGGACAAGGCCATTTTCCCGGATGGCTTAAATCCTCTTATTGAGGAAGTCAAAAAGTTGGGTATGAGGTTCGGCCTTTGGGTGGAACCGGAGATGGTCAATCCCAATTCCGATCTGTACCGGGCCCACCCTGATTGGGTGCTGCATTTTCCCACCCGCCCACGTACCCAACTGCGGCAGCAATTGATTCTCGACTTTGGCCGCCCCGAAGTCGTGCGCCATGTTCACACCATGCTGGATGCCTTGCTTCAGGAGTACGACATCACGTTCTTCAAGTGGGATATGAATCGTCATGCCACTGAGCCGGGCAGTGTGGCCGGGCAGGAAATTTGGTTTCGCCACGTCGCGGGTGTTTACAACATTATGGATCAACTTCGTAAAAACCATCCCCGGCTGGAAATTCAATCGTGTTCCGGTGGGGGAGGGCGGGTGGATTTAGGTATGTTGGGCCGCGTGGAACAGGTGTGGACCAGCGACAATACCGATGCCCTCGATCGCGTTTACATCCAAGATGGGTTTTCATTATTTTATCCGCCCGGGGTGATGGAATCTTTGGTCACGCATGAACACAATCACCAGACGGGTCGGGTGCTGCCGCTGGAGGTCAGATTTGATACCGCCATGCGGGGCGTTCTGGGTATTGGAACCAATTTGGATCGTCTATCCGCAGAAGAATTGGATACCTATCGCCGCAACATCGCCTTTTACCGCAAAATTCGTCCGATTATCGAGCAAGGCCGGCTGCATCGCCTGGCTACCGCCCGCGATCACGGGGCCAGCGCCTGGCAAATGGTTTTGCCGGATGGTTCGCAGAGTGTTTATTCGCTGGTGGTGGTACATTCACTTTTGGGCCATCAGGTGCCGTGTCACCCGTTGCATGGCTTGGTTCCTGACGCAATGTATCGTATCAGCGATGCTTCGGAGCGTGAGTTGCTCCGGCTATCCGGCGCGCAATTAATGACCCTGGGTCTGCCGGGCGACCACCAGTATATATATGTGAAGTCGGGTATCCGCAGCCGCACAGTATTGCTCTCTCGTGTGGAGTAGCCTAGCGGAGCGTACCGTGCCTGGGGCCAGGCGCTTCCCCACCGAGGCCTTTCATGATCCTTGCTTATCTGCGGTCCGCTTCATGATGCGGTCAATTATTTCCAGGCGAGCCTGCTGAATCGCGGACCGAGTGGCGCGGACGGCTTGGGCGATGCCGGCGTCGGCGCTGTCCGGGTTGGTATCCGGAAAGGGTGGCTGAACGTTGTATTGCAACAGCAATTGCCGTTCCCGATAGGCCGTTTCGCCGGCGATCATGGCCGCCAGAGTCAGGCCCAAATCGATACCTGCCGTCACGCCCCCACCAGTTACGCGGTTGCGGTCCACCATGACGCGCTGCAGACAGGGAGTCGCGCCGAATTTAGACAGAAGATCCAATGACATCCAATGCGTGGTGGCCCGGTAGCCCCGCAGCAGTCCCGCCGCTCCGAGGGCCAAGGCTCCGGTGCATACGGAGGTTATCCATTGGGCTTCAGATGCGTGCACGGTGAGAAAGTCCATCCATCGGTTATCTTCCATAATGTGGTTCATGCCGGTGCCGCCAGGAATAATCAGCACATCCAATGGTGGGGCCGAAGCAAAGGTGCAATCCGGCACTATACGCATGGAGCCTTCAGCCTGCACCGGCTCGGCGGTGGCCGCGACGAGAATCGTCTGGATATTGGATAGGCCCGTAATGGCCTCATACGGACCTACGATATCCAATGCGGTCATGTCTTCAAAATAAAACAGCCGACGGTAATCATGGACCCACTCCGGCAGCAGACCCTTGTAGTGATTCAGGCTTCGCCAGGCGGCACAGTCGGAATTAACTTCATAGGCTGGTTTTTCATGGTCGTGGGCAGGCCTGTGGAAAGCCAGCGGTGCCGAATATACCGAAACATTCGGGCACTGGTAAAGAGCAACGCTCCCATGGTGCCGACAAAAAAGCCGATCGGCCAGTTGGTCCAGAACGACAAGGCAATGGCGAGCCAGATCATGCCCACGGAAAACATCACCGCCAGCAGCAGGGCCTGCAAGGGGCGCGCCGAGAGGCTCTGGGCCGCCGCGGCCGGCGCAATAAGCAAACTGAAAACCAGCAGGGCACCCACTACCGGCATGGCCATGGCTGTAACCAGTCCCAGCAAAGCCAGAAAAAGAAGGTCAATAACTCCCGCGCTGATACCACGGGACAGGGCCAGTTCCGGAAAAGCTGATTGCAGCAGCAAGGGACGGTAAAGACACATCGCCCCGATGAGTACCACCGACGCAATCACGGCCACCGGCCATAAATCCGCCGCCGAAACACCCAACACCTGCCCGAAGAGCAGGGAAAACACCGCCGGTGCGTAGCTGTCGGTCATGCTTAAAAGGAGCGATCCCACCGCCAGAAGCGTTACCAGCACCAATCCGGCTGCGACATCCTTGCGTCCCAGTTTCTGGAGTTGATGCAGCAGCACCACCGCGATGGTGACGAAGCCCAGCAGTCCCCACAGCGGCTGAATTCCCAGAAGCTGGGCCGCGGCAGCGCCCGGGAAAGTTGCCAAAGGCAGGGCATGAGCCGCAAAGGCTGATCGCCGCAATACTACGAAAAACCCCAGGATCCCCGCTGTTGCCGCGATGATGGTGGAGGCGATCCAGGTGTGAATCATAAAGGTTTCGAACATGTCGTTTCAGCCTCCGGCGTTGGCCGCGATCTGGACAGGCCTGGCGATGCGCCGCCAAAGCGCGTACTGCAAGGGAACGCTCATCAGGTAGCTCAAAAATATGATCGTGACCACAAAAAAACTGACCGGCCAGGCGTTCCCGGCAAACCAGTAATAGCTTTCATACGCCATCCAGATACCGCCCCAAACCGCCGCCAGCCCCAGAATAACCGCCAGAAAGATCGCCAGGACCGGGCGGCGACTGATACGTACGGCCGCCCCGGCCGGTCCGATGACCAGTGCCGATGCCAACACCGCGCCGACCGAAAGCGCCGCCAAGGCCACGGCCGCGGCCAGCGTAACTAGGTGCAGCAATCCCACCCATCTTGTGGAAATGCCCCGTGTGGTGGCCAGTTCCGGATCCACCATGCTCAAAAGCAGCGGACGGTACAGGATTGCCATCATGGCTAAAGCCACGGCGGCCGTCATCACCGCCGGCCATCGTAGATTGGCCGGGAAAGTAAACATGGAGCCAAACATGACCATCACCGCCGCGCCTGTGGTGCTGGTGGTGGTGGTATCCAAATACAGAAAGAGGGCCGAAAGGCCGATGCCGGCTCCCAACACAATGCCGGTGGCGACATCCTGCTCGCGAGCCCGGCGTACTCCCAGAAATTCCAGGCTCACTGCCGCTATCCCGGCAATGCCCAAAAAGCCCACCAGCGGACTTATTCCCAGCAAGAACGAGGCTGATCCGCCGGCGCTGCTGACGTCTCCCAGGGCATGACCGGCAAAGGCGTAGCCACGTAAGATGGTAAACACGCCAATAACGGCACACACCACTGCCGCACTGCCTCCCACCAGCAACGCGGTCTGTACGGAACCGCTGTTCAAAAAGCTCCAATGTAAAATGTGCCCTAGCCAAGTCAACATTTACGCCTGACCCCCGCTGGCGGAGCCATTGGGCATCAGATAGCAACCATCTTCTCCTACCTGGGCATCGGCGTGCGGCAGCACCAGCACACGTCCGCCGTATTCAATAACCGCCACCGGGTAACCATAAAGCTTGCTCAAAGTTGCCGATTGCACCACCTCGCGAACACTGCCGCTGGCCGCCCGGCCTTTGGCCAAGTATACAATATGATCCATCACCGGCAGCAGCGGGTTCATATCATGAGCGGTCACCAATACTGCAAGGCCATGCACCCGGGTCAAATGCCCCAACAATCCCGCCAATTCATTGGCCGAACGAAAGTCAAGATTGGCCAGCGGTTCATCCAGCAGAAGCAAACGCGGTCGCCGGGCCAAAGCGTGGGCAATGACCGCCCGTTGCTGCTGGCCGCCGGAAAGCTCGCCGATACGCTGATATGCAAAATCCTGGGCACCCACCGCGTCCAGTGCGGCTTGCACCTGCTGGTGGAGCCGGCCGGAGAACCACCTTGGTCCGAGTCGATGACCGTCACAGCCCAATTGCACCAAATCATAGACGCGCAGGGGCAAATCCGGGGCAAAATTGATCTTCTGTGGCACATAGCCCACCAAGTCGCGTGACTTGCGTGGTACAAGGCCGCTGATGCTCACCTGGCCGTGTGGCGAAGATTGCACTCCAATGAGGCTACGCAGCAGAGTGGTCTTTCCGGCTCCATTTTCTCCAATCAGGCCGCACAGTTGCCCCGGTTCCAGCGCAAAGGTAACGCCCTGCAATAACAACCGGCCGCCGATGCTCACGGTCAAATCCTCCACCGCGAGCACCGAGGCACAACTTGCCTTCGCATGTTGGCCTGGGATGGTAACGGGAACCGCCGAAGTGGTATCTTCGTGCATCGTTATCACTTCTCCATACTTTTGGGCCAATCGTAAGACATCTTCATCTGTACGATGGAAAGGATTCCAAGGACCAACCCAGGCCGTTATTTCAAAACGGTGGTGGAAATACCGTGCATCACGGCCAATCGCAGGGCCTTTACTTCCGCCATCATCCAGCGCTGATAACTGTAACCGCTGGGCATGGTTTCGTACACACCCACCACCGGAATGTGTGATTTTTCCGCCAAGTGGAGGAATGAGGCGGTAAGAGGGTCCGTCACCTGTTGATTATAGACAAACACTTTGACCAGATGCTGCCGCAAAAGCCGCTTTTGAATGCTCACATCCTGTGGCGCAGGGTCGGTACCATTCATGATGGCCGCTTGAAGTGTCCATGGGGTTTTGATGACGCACCCCGTGGCCTGCAGCAGGTAATCGCCGACCGGCTCGGTGACGGCCACCGGCGCACCGCCGAACTTGGTTTTGAAGGCGGCAATCGCCGCGTACCAGGGTTTCAGTGAAGCAGCAAATGTTTTGAGGTTGGTGTTGAAAGATAGCCGATGAGCGGCGTCCAACTTACCCAGCGCCGTGGCAATCGCCGCGGCCACCCTGGGCATGGTCTGCGGCTTGTACCACAGGTGCGGGTTGGGCGTATTTTCCGGTAATCCAAATAGATCGTGCACTACAATCACCTGCCGCTGAGCTTTAAAATCCGCCGTGAGAATCTTTTTTACCCAAGTATCATAGCCAAGTCCGTTGCGGACGATGAGCTGGGCCTTGGCCACCTCCATAGCCACGGAGGGACTGGCCTCAAAAACGTGCGGATCGGTATTGGGATTGCTGACGATGGCGTTGACCTGCACATATTGGCCGCCGATCTGGGCGATGACATTGGCGTACTGATTTTCCACTGCGATAGCCCGGATTTTTGCCGGTGCGGCTTGAACCATGCCTAAACCCAGAATCGCGGCCGCGCCCAGCATGATCCACGGTAGGGTGGTGTGGTAACGTGAACCGGACAAGCTCTTCCGACGCCTGAGGGTGCCCATGGTTGATTCTCCATTTATCGTTGACTGTGGAACGGGCCAGCGGTGTTTCTTATCCGGCGTTATCGCACGCGCGATCACCGGCCTGCACCGCCCGCAGGCCACACGATGGAAGTTATACGAGGTATAACCTAAGACGTCAAGTCGTCGCCGCACCGTATGGCACCCTATACGGCCCATATCGCCTCGGGTTCGATGCGATGATGTCATCGTCAAAACGACAGACTCATCCGCAACGTCACCACCAGTGCATCGGGGTACACACCACCGCCGGTGTTGACGAAGAATTGCAGATCGGGTTGCAGCGTGATACGGTGGCCAATTAGGCTCTTCGGGCAAACAAGCGGGTGAAATATGCTCCAAAAGATGATTTGAGCGGCAATTGGCAGTGGTTTTCTGTTGCTGGACAGGCTTTCAAAACTGTTGATCCTACTGGGATGAAAAAACGTACCTGCAAACGACGGCGATCAGACTCGTATCAATTCCCCGGCTTTCACCCTGCGCCAACGGTCGCGGGCATCTTTGGTGACTCCAAGGCCCGGCTGGTGCGTCTCTCGCGGCGCTGAAAAGAAAAACGCTTTGCGGCGGTTGCGGAAAGGCTCCTGTCGGCTGGTATGACCATAAGACCCGTCGCGTGCGCGATCTTTCCTGCGGCGACTCCCGTGTCTA
>JABEVA010000228.1 GCA_013044065.1 Phycisphaerae bacterium | reverse complement strand
ACCCACCACCGGCGCAGCAATCCGAATCCAATCACCAGCTTTTAATTTGCTGATCAGCGGATCGCCGACCGCAGCGAGTAGGTTGACCTTTGCGGGCAGGATGTTGCCTTGCTTATCCAACGGGGTTTCTGTGGAGGCAAGCAGAATGGCAACCATGCCTTGCGGCCGCTTCTTTTTTACCGCGTCCATGGTAGCGCGTAGCTCGTCGGCGGATTTTACTCCCATTTCCGCGACAATTAATTCCGCCTGGCCAATCTGTTCAGCAGTAGCCAAAAGCTGATCCATCTGCGAACTGCTTGCGACACTGGATTGCTGCGGAGCCTGACGCCGTTTGGCCTGCTCTCTGATCTTTTCCTGTAGCACCCTTATGACCGTTTGAGCGCGGCGGCGTACTACCACCGGAACGCCCGCCTCGTCCAGGGCATGTTGGATCTGACTCAGTTTGGTCGGCAAATCATCTTCGGCGGCGTGCTCCGCGGCGGCGATAAGCGCACCAATATGAATTGCCCGCTTGCGTGCGGCCACCGCTGCCGCACCGGTATAAGCAACGATGCGGCGTATACCCTTGCTGACCGATTCTTCGGCCACGATGGCAAAATCCTGCGTCTGGGCGGTTTCCGCCAAGTGCGTTCCGCCGCAGAATTCTATGGAAAACTCCCGCCATTGCGGATTGTCCGGTTGGGCCAGAAGTTCCGCAACCGGTACCCCAATGCTGACCACACGTACACGTTCCGGGTATTTTTCGCCAAAAACGGCGCGCAACGAATAGATGCGCCGCGCTTCTTCCAGCGGAACTTCCGCCGTATAGACCGGCCACCGCCGGGCGATAATCTCATTGACCTTGTCTTCGACACACTGAATCTGCTGCTCCGGCAGTGGCTGTGGCTGCACGAAATCAAAGCGGAGTTTCTCCGCATCTACCAAGGATCCCTTTTGCTGGACATGTTCGCCCAGCACCTCCCGCAACGCCCAATTGGCCAGGTGCGTAGCGGTGTGGTTTTGTTCGATAAGCCTGCGCTCGGCATGAACCTGCGCCGTAACCGAATCGCCGCACTGTAGCCGGCCCGCCGTTACTTTCCCTTGATGTAAAATGTAATGGCCTACCGCATGTGTGGTTTCCACGGTAAAAATACCCTGCTCCGAGGCAATGTTGCCGGTATCGCCGATTTGTCCCCCCATCTGCGCATAAAAGTTGGTGCGGTCTAGAATCAGGGCCACCGGGGCGGCGGCATCCGCAGTGGCATTGTTGCATAGTTCTCGACCATCCCAGATCGCAACCACGGTGGCTTGAATCGGGCCTGACTGATATTTCGCCTGATCCTCGGTGCCTGGTATCTGCCCACGTGCCAAGCGTGCCAGAACATCCGGCGACAGATCCATCAGCGACGTTTCTGTTGTTTTGCCGCCCGAACGGGCTTTTTGCCTCGCTTCCTCCATGCACGCCTCGTATCCGGACACATCCACGGCCAGGCCCTGTTCACGGGCCATCACTTGCGTTAAATCAATTGGAAATCCATACGTGTCGTGAAGCTTAAAGGCACTCTCCGCGGAAATAATGCCTTTCATCTTGCCACCGCGGGCTTCATCTGCCGCCATCTGAAAAAGCTCGATCCCTCGATCCAGTGTGCGGCTGAAACTGTATTCCTCGCCTTTGATGATATCCACGACATGGCCGGGGTTTTTGGCCAGCTCCGGAAACGCAATTTGCATGGTATGCAAAACCACCGGGACCAATTGATGCAGGAATGGTTCGGTAAGGCCCAGGTTCTGTCGGCCAAACCTCACCGCCCGGCGCAGTATTCGTCGCAATACGTAGCCGCGCCCCTCGTTGCCGGGTAAGGCTCCATCGGTAAGAGCAAAGGTCAACGCGCGAATATGGTCGGCAATCACGCGAAAGGCAATATCCTGGGCCAGAGTTGTGTTGCCGGATTCCGCCGGTCCGTTGGAATCCGTTGCTGGAAAAGTGCCGTGATACTGATGCCCACTCAAATCGGCGATGGCCGAAAAAAGAGGCGTGAATAGATCGGTTGCATAATTGTCCGTGAAGCCACCGAGCACCTGGCATATTCGCTCTAGCCCCATGCCCGTATCCACATGTCGCTGCGGCAGGGGGGTAAGCTTGCGGCCTTCCTGTCGATTGTACTGAATAAAAACCAGATTCCAGATCTCCATCACCCGGGGATCTGTACCATTTACCTGCGCTGCGCCCGAAAAATCAGGCGTGCGGTCAATAAAAATTTCTGTACACGGTCCACAGGGCCCGGTCTCCCCCATCTCCCAGAAGTTCTCCTCAACAAATCCATGAATATGATTTTCGGGCAGGCCGGCAATTCGTCGCCATAATTCCGCCGCTTCATCGTCCGCCGGAACCCCATCGTCAGGGCTGCCTTTATAAACCGTTACATGCAATCGGCGGGGATCCAAATGCCACACTTTGGTCAACAATTCCCACGCCATTTCAATGGCACCTTCCTTAAAATAATCACCGAAGCTCCAGTTCCCGAGCATCTCAAAAAATGTGTGGTGACGACGGGAGATGCCCACATCATCCAGATCATTATGCTTGCCACCGGCACGAATACACTTTTGTGTGTTGGCTACACGGGTGGCTTTGGCCCTGGCCGTTCCCAAAAAAAACGGCTTAAACTGATTCATCCCCGCGTTGGCAAACAGCAGACTCGTGTCATCATGTGGAACCACCGGGCTTGACGGAATGAATGTATGCCCATGGCGCTGCACGAAAAAGTCGATGAATTCATGGCGTATCTGGCTGGAGATCATTGATATAGGCTCCTTCTTGCTTCAAACGAATCTGGGATTGTAACCGGTTTGGAGGCCGGCGCTAAATTGCCGCAGAGCACCTTGCCTCACCATCACCCCAATGCGGTGCTTCCGTGGAGCCGCAATCCGATGCCAAATACCGTGTCGCTTTGATGCAGCGCCCATCAGGTGGTGATTATTTCGGCTCTTTAAGCTGGTCTGTTTTCGGTAAATCCTTAAGGTTTGCCAAGCCAAAGACTTCTAGAAAATGACGAGTGGTGCCGTACAGCATCGGACGGCCGATTTCCTCCGCTCGACCGACGATTTTCACCATATTGTGCTCCATCAGAGCGCGAATGACTTCACCGCACGCCACGCCCCGGATTGCCTCCACATCGACCCGCAAAATGGGCTGTTTGTACGCGATAATGGCCAGCGTTTCCAGTGAAGCGGGCGTTAACCGGCCTTCCTCCTTTTTGCGCATCAGCCGCTGCACGTATTGGGCATACTGCGGCAGCGTGAGAATCTGGTATCCCCCGGCCCGCTCTTCTATGCGATAAGCGGCCTGGCGTTGCACATAAATATCGTTAAGTTCCCGGATCGCGTCGGTAACAGGGGCAGTGACATCCAATCCCAGCGTTTGGGCCAGCTTGCCTTTGGACAGCGGCATATCACTGGCGAATAAAATGGCTTCAATCACCTGGCGTAGCGGCATTTGGGAAATATCGTCCATGCGCAGATGCAACGATGCTTCGCTGGCCTCTACTGGTGCCGCTCCGCCATCGGCGAGAGCAGCATCGCAACGGCCCTCATCGACAAGTTTGATGGGCATCAAGGGCGTTGGCTCCGCCGGCGGAGAGGTGTCCGCGGGGTTCGCATCGGTTGGGTGGTGGGATATAGCTTCGCTCATGGCCATGAATTTATCGGGTTTTGGGCCATCCGTCCAGCGATTAGGCTTCATCCACTGTGAATTGATCTGCTTCAGAATGCTTGGTGAGTGGGAGAAAAATTAGAGACAATCCTCAACCCCACCCGCGAACGGGCCAGGAATTATCGGACCGAATTCGCCAATGTTCCATTGGCGAGGTGGGCGTTAACCCAAGTAGATTTCCGACGGGCAAGGTGTCGTCGTCAGCGCCCCGACGACTTCACCAGTCAGTTCGACTGGTGTATCGTCGTGGGATGACGGCTCCGCCGATGTCGCAAAATTCACGCGAATCGGGGCGACCGCATCATCTGCGGTCGTAGGCAGACCTTGCCGCCGCGGTGAAACCGTGCCCACCACCTGTGACGAACCAATCTCCGTCGCGGGCTTAAGGGCAATTCTTGGGGTGCCGTCCGTGGTTGGATCATACATGTCCATGGCGGACTCCTCGTTTCCACGGCGCTGGAGGCCATCACGCACTCCAGTCCATCTAAGTATAGCACTTTCGCGTTGGCAAGGGAAATCGATTTTGCAGACGGCGGATGCTTTCACGGGATAGTTCCGGCACAAGAGTTTTTAGAGGCGGAAAGATGCATGTCTCGCCAATCGAGCCAAAAAAACACCCCATCGACTATTCCCCGTGTCAAGCCAGGGAATACCAGTCCACCCATAAATCATCGGCCGCTGGATGTGCAAAGTTGAGCAAATTGCCGAGTTTTAGATACCACTCCGGCGTTGGCGATAACGTCCTTTTGTGGTGATAATCCAATTTCAGGCATAGGCTGGCGTTTTTAATGAAACCGCCGATGTCCGGACCGGCGCGTCAATTAGACGCACGCTTGCAGCGTTAGCTTCACGCTTAGCCAGCGCCACCACCAATTGTCCGGTGCGGCCATTGGCGAGGTGGGTGCGAATTTCGGTGGATTCCCGCTGGCTTGCGGCAAAGGATATCAGGCATTGAATCTGGCTTATGGCACAGTCTCCGGTAATACAGCAGACTTGCAGGCTAAGAGCCTGCGCCGCTGAATCAATTTGAGGTTGCGCCGTCAACGACCATACACCGGTAAACGTAGGGTCGACGCCAGTACAGCCCGGCGCTCCAATGGAACTGCGGGAGGCTGGCAAGAGCTGATCCAATGTCCACTCCACCATGGTATCCCGTGAAATGTAAGCTAAATCACCGCTGGTGACGCGTAACAGCGCCGAGGTTATGCTTGGTTGCAGCGAATTTGCAGGCTCATCGTCTATGACACGCAGCGTCATTGAACCAGGGGCACCACCAGTCGCCCGAGAAGTGATTTCCACGCGACCTTTCCGCACCGCAACCTGCACCAAGTTCTCTGAAAATTCCGGGGTAATGCCATGGAACCGTGACGCTAGACGAAAGCCGCAATCGCCACCGGTGTCCACGCCCCCTAAATTGGCCAGCCCAGCGCAAAGAGCAGTGCCCGCCTGTACTATTTGATTAAGTTTCTCGTCCACACCCATGAGCTCTCTCCTGTTCTTTAAAAGGCTCTTTACCCGCTCAAAATCGAAAGGTTCCGTTCCGGATCGATTTCATTTCAACCCGCCGGTCCGACGACCACGCATCGCCGTTGCTTCGCGGAGCACAAAAGCATTTTCCAGTGGTGCTGCCTGCTCAATAAAAGCTGGCAGAATTCACTACAAAGCCCCTCGAAGTGCCAGTTTCATCCGGACCTTTCCCTCTTCGGCGAAATAATTCAAAAGAATGAGAAATTTTGCCGATCTGCCGCTTGAGGCTGCCGATAACGTTGTGCGTTCGTATTGGGTGCGACTGCGAATTGAACCGATCCCAGGATTGCTCAAGGGCGGCTTTGTGGCTGAATGAGGTTTTCTGCGATACCATAGCCTTCGAGGGGGCTTGGGAAGTTAGCGCCGGCCAGTGCGGGTTGGGGAAATCTGCTCCAGTTGGCTTTGCGCTGGGCTACTAAACGGTGTGGATGATGTAAAATCAGCGGGGGCGGCAACGGCCGTACGCTCTTATAAGAGGCTAAAGATGTTTGACAATATCTTCAAGGCTTACGACATACGGGGCATTTATCCCGACGAACTCAACGAAGAAATTGCATGGAAAATCGGCCATGCGACGGCTCAATTTTTGCAGATGAACTTAACGGGCCTGGATAAAGCCGATCGGCGAAAAAAAATGGTCATCGTTGGCCGGGATATGCGGCCCAGCAGCCCGTCGTTAAGCAAAGCTCTGATTGAAGGTATTCGTTCCACCGGATCCAATTGCATTGACATTGGGTTAATTGATACCCCGATGATTTATTTTGCCATCAATCATCTGGGGTGCTGTGGTGGCATACAGACCACCGCCTCGCATAATCCGGCGGACTACAACGGCTTTAAAATAAGTGGCCTGCTGGCGCGGCCTATCGGTGTGGATACCGGACTCCAGGAGATCAAGCGGATCGCTTCGACTCTGCGGAAGGGTCCGCCGGTGCGGATGGGGCAGGTGGAATTTCATGATCTGCAAGCCGCCTACCGCGCCCATGTGCTCAAATTTCTTCGCCTGAGCCGTAAGCTCAAGGTGGTGGTGGACGCCAGCAATGGCATGGCCGGTAAGTTCATCCCGGAGATCTTTATGGGCCACCCGGATCTCGAAATTATTCCCTTGAATATGGAAATAACCGGCCGGTTTGTTCATGAGCCCAATCCACTGGTGGATGCCAACCTACGACAACTCCAGGAGGCGGTGCTTTCTCATGCCGCGGATTTAGGCGTCTGTTTTGACGGCGACGCGGACCGCTGCATCTTTGTGGATGAACAGGCTCGGGTGATCCGCTGCGATATTGTTACCGCCCTGCTGGCCCGGGACTTTCTCAAAACCAATCACGGTGCGGCTGTGGTGTATGATTTGCGATCCAGTCGGGTCGTGCGGGAGGAAATTCAGAACGCTGGCGGCGTGCCACGACGCGAACGCGTTGGTCATGCGTTTATGAAAAAAGCCCTGGCGGACAGCAAGGGGGTTTTTGGTGGCGAGCTTTCTGGCCATTTCTATTTCCGTGACAACTTCAATACCGATTCCGGGGCTATAGCCTTTGCGTGTTTGCTCTCCGTGCTGTCACGGTACGACAGCCCGGTCAGCCATGTGTTTAAGCCGCTGATGCGCTGGCACGGCAGCGGTGAAATTAATTATGAAGTGCGGGACAAAGATGGAACCATGCGGCAGTTGGCGGATCGCTATAAAGATGCCGCCATTGACTATCTTGATGGAATTACGGTGGAATATGATACATGGTGGTTCAACGTACGGAAAAGCAACACGGAACCGCTGTTGCGTTTAAATTTAGAGGCCAATACCTCTGACACCCTCAAAAAGAAACTCGAAGAAGTAGGCCATCAATTGGGATCACCGGTGGATCATTGAGCGGATTTTTCCAGCAATCGCCAACTTTGGGACTAAGGTATTCGTAACACTAAGACTGGGCATTATTTAGTCATTGCCTGGGGACCGGCGAACTCAACCGGTGGGATTGTTCGAGGTCT
The DNA here is from genome assembly GCA_013044065.1 of Phycisphaerae bacterium. Taxonomy (GTDB): domain Bacteria; phylum Planctomycetota; class Phycisphaerae; order WQYP01; family WQYP01; genus JABEVA01. The sequence continues at coordinate 2,348 of JABEVA010000228.1, read as the reverse complement.
GTCATTTACAATTCACCCTTACAAGGAGGTATGCGTGCCTGGGTTCCTGAAATTTTCGGTTCATCGTCGTCGCTTTAGCGGCCCTTTTTTCTGTTGTCTTATTCTCGCTACTGGCAGTTGGCTCTCGGTCGGTACGGGTACGACGGCCGCGGCAACTTTGGCGGACCGCATCGCATATCTGCTGCGCTCTGATCCGGCGCAACTCAACGGTTCGCAAATCAGCATCAGTATCGTGAAGATTTCCCCCGGCGCGGCTATCCCCATTTATGGTTATCACCCGAATTTACCGCTGATGCCCGGCAGCAATGGAAAATTGCTGACGACTTCCGCCGCTTTTGCCAAACTTGGTCCCAAGGGTGTGCTGCACACTTATTTGTACCGTGTAGGCGATGATTTGGTGATTGTTGGTGGCGGTGACCCGGCATTGGGTGATCCGGTGTTGTGTCGTCGGGTCGGTTGGACCGTTACAACCGCCTTTGACAACTGGGCAGCCTACCTTAAAAAGATTGGCCAAACCAACTTTCATGATGTCATTGTGGATGACCATATTTTCAACCAACATTTTTTTAACCATCAATGGCCGAGAGGCCAATCTCTGGATTGGTACGAAGCCCAGGTGTGCGGGCTGAATTTCTCCGATAACTGTCTGAATTGGCTGCCCACGATTCAACCCAACGGTGCGACGGGAGTACGGATATTTCCATCCACACCCTATACGCCGGTGACGATTCAGGCCCGTCGTGGTCCGGTGCAAAGTGTATGGATGTACCGTCAACCGAACAGCAATCATTTTTTTCTGCGTGGACAAATACGCTACTCCGATTCCGAGTATCCTTTGCAGGTGACGATCAATAATCCGGCTCTTTACACCGGTGCCGTGCTCAAGCAAAGTTTCCTTTCCCATGGCATCGCGATCAGTGGGGCCGTTCGCAGTGCTGGTCTGACCGCGCTGGCTGCGCAAAAAGGGGTCAGACCCATTTTGCTGGCCTCGTACGGAACACCACTGACGGATATCCTGAAACGGGCCCACATCGACAGTTATAATTTGATGGCGGAATGTCTGTGCAAACTGCTGGGCCACGACGCCACCGGTCAACCGGGGAGTTGGGCCAATGGAACCGCGGCGGTTAAGGCCTATCTAGGCACCATTGGTGTGAATGCCACCCTCACCCACATGGTCGATGGATCCGGGCTTTCCCACCAAGATCGCGTGGCCACCTCGGCGATCACCACCATACTGGCCCACGTTGCCGCCGAGCCGCAGGGCCGGGTGTTTATAGACACCATGGCCAAGCCCGGCCAGGGAACCTTTGTTAATCGTTTAACGCGCTCACCCGCCAGAGCGCTTTTGAGGGTGAAGGATGGTCACGTCACCGGGGCCTCCACACTCAGCGGCTACTTGACGCTGGCGCATGCGCGTTTTGCTTTCGCCATCTTTGTCAATCATTATCGGGGTAATGTGAACGGCTGGGAAGATCAAGTGGTAAACGCCCTGTATAATTCCGTGCGCTAAAGCCACCGACGACGCGCCGGGCGCTGGGCACAGGAGTCTTTGGCCATGTCGGTATTCCCGACGGATCTACCTCCAGGGCAAATAATCATCGCTGAAGCTTTGATGACGCAGCCGCGTGAAGTAATTGCTCAGGCTGGTATTGTCGTGGAGCATGGACGCATCGCCGCGGTGGGGCCGGTGGCTCAACTCCGATTCCGCTTCCCGGGGCTGCCGGAGCAGCTCTTTTCGGACCACATTTTATGTCCCGGTTTTGTCAACGCCCATACCCACCTGGAATTAAGTTTTTTACGTGACAAAATTCCAGGGCCAATGGCCTTTCCGGACTGGGTGTTGCAACTCGTCGCGCAAATGCCGCAACCCGCCGATGCCGCATACGTCATCCGGGACGCCACCCAGAGCGGGGCTGAGGAGTGCGTTCGCTTTGGTGTTACGACTGTCGGTGACATAACCCGCTGGCCTGAGTTGACGCGGCCCGTATTGGCCGGTGGCCCGGTGCACGTGGTCAGTTTCGGTGAAATTACAGCCTTGGGTAAACGCCGCCACACCCTGCAAGCCCGCCTCGATGCCGCGTTGACTAGCCACGCCGTTGGGGAGTACCTTTCCATCGGTCTTTCTCCGCACGCGCCTTATTCGGTGGAAGGGCCGGCTTTGCAGCGGATTGTGGCGGTGGCGGAAAGTCGTCGTCTGCCACTGGCCATGCATCTGGCGGAAAATGCCCAAGAGGGAGAATTTCTGGCTACTCTGGATGGCCCGCTGGGGCGCTCCTGGCCGCTCATGCAAAGGCTCGATATTATTGACGAACAAGTGCCGCGCTTCAGCGGCGGGCCAATTCGTT
>JABEVA010000227.1 GCA_013044065.1 Phycisphaerae bacterium | reverse complement strand
GCGCAGGGCCGCGTTGGGAACCATAAGGACATTTTTTCGTTGGGCAACGAGAAAATCGGTCTGGGCGGTGAGGTATGGCAGCAGCTTGCCCCCCGGATTTTTAGTATCCACCACGACGGTATAGGTGACAACATTTTGGACCATGGTGGCGTTAAGCCGCACTTGCGAAACCGCGCCATGAAAAATCTGATTGGGGAAGGCATCAATGGTAAAGGTGACCGGATCGCCGATTTTGATACGGCCAATGTCGGCCTCGTTCACCGATGCCCAGACCTGGATGCGCTCCAGATTTTCGGCAATCAAAAACAGACTCGGGGTACTGAAGCTGGAGGCCACGGTCTGGCCGATATTGACGCGGCGATCAATCACCACCCCGTTGACGGGTGAAGTAATGGTGCAATAAGCCAAGTTGATTTTAGCGGTAGCCAAGGCGGCTTGGGCGGCGTCCACCGCGGCCCGGGCCGCCACCAGCGAAGCCTTGCCGTTGACCACGTTGGCTTGGGCTTGATCAGCGGTGGATTTATAGGCGTCATACTGCGTAATGGACAGGGCACCATTGGCGGTACCGATTTTCTGGGCCCGCTGCCAGTCCGCCAAGGCATCCACATACGCCGCCTGATAACCATCGAGTTTGGCCTGAGCCACCTGCACGTTGGCTTGGGCTTGAGCCACATTGGCTGTGGCTTGGGCCACGGTTGCGGCAAACAGGGCTGGATCAATGCGCGCCAGCACGGTTCCTTTTCGTACCGGAGAATCATAATCCACTTCGTGGCCGGCGGCATCCTTTCCAAAGGAGGTAATCGTTCCACTGACCTCGGCTCCGATATCCACTACTTCACGCGGTTCAAGAGTTCCGGTAGCGCTGACAGTGGCCGTGAGGTTACCTTGCCGGATGGGTGCGGCGTTGAACACGGTATGCGACTTGACCTTGCCGGTCCACCAGTGCCAGCCGAAATAGGCAAGTGCTGCCGCTATGACGATCAGAAGTATCCACTTTAAGGCTGATTTCATAATTGTCCCCGAGCTTTCGTAAAAACAAGGTTACTTTCAGGTGCTGGAGTTCTCAGGTTTCAAGGAGGCGTTTTTGCCTGGTTGCGGTTCAAATAGCGGTTGCAAGGTTTCCACAGCGCAAAGAATAAATGATCGTTCGGTCGGCGTTAAGCGTTCCAGCAAATTGGCCAAATGGGCGCAGGCCGCCTGGGAGACAGCTTCCAGAACCGATTGGCCATGGGCCGTCATGGAAAGCAGCACACGTCTGCGATCAGCGGCGTCAGAGTGGCGGGAAAGCAGCTTTTGTTGTGTAAGCTCATCGACAATCTTGGAGGTTGTCGGGACCGTGAGTCCGATCAGATAAGCGGCCTGGGAAATCGATATCTGATGGTGCGTCTGAACGATCATGAGCAGCCGAAATTGTCCGCCGCGCAGTTCCAAGCCATCGGTCGATCGCAGATGTTGCCGCAACGTGGCCATCACGCGTGGGATGAGGGTCAACAAGGCCACAGCCACATCCTTCGATTTGGTGCCTGCTGTGGGCGACTTTATTGTAGTGGCAACCAGTTTCATAAGCCAAGTATATCCCGGTTTTCCCTTTTCTTAATTCCAGCGCGTCAACCCAACAGCAACCACGCCCGGCCGGCAGCCGTGGCCATTCAACCGCCATTGCCGCTCTTCCATGCCCTACGCAGCACTGAAGAGATAGTTGCAAAGTTGAAGTATATATGCCGGCCACTGCCCACCGAATCAAACGCACAGATGCTTGACGTTGATCTGTGGATGGCTTTATAGTCTGGTTCAGGGCAAAGCTTGATTTTTACTTTCCGGCTGTCGGGATGAAAGTTTGCCCAGATTGACCAGGGTGTTGGCATGGCGAAAATTAGAATGGGGATTGTGGGTTGCGGGGGCATGGCGGGGGCTCATGCCGGACGCTACTTAAGAAATCCTGATGTGGCTATTGTGGCATGTTGCGATCTGACGACGGCGATTGCCGAGAAGTTTATCGCGACCCATCTGTCGCAGTTGGACCCCAAACCCGCCGTTTATACCGATACGGCAAGCATGTACCGCCAAAGTCGCCTGGATGCGGTTAGCATTGTCACACCGCATACACTGCATTTTGCTCAGGGAATGGAAGCCCTTGATGCCAATTGTCATGTGCTGATGGAAAAGCCGATGGTAACGGCGGCGGACCAGGCTCATCAACTGGATGCTAAAGCCAAAGCTTCGCAAAAGATATTTGTCATCGGCTACAACACCCCATGCACGCCGGAGTTTGCTTACCTAAGAGAGCAGATTCGAACCAGGAGCCTGGGGCGGTTGGAATTGGTCTCCGGCTATTTAACCCAAAATTGGCTGCGCGGCACCATAGGCAAGTGGCGGCAGGATCCGGCGCTTTCCGGCGGCGGGCAGGCGTATGATTCAGGGGCCCATCTGCTCAATAGTCTGGTCTGGTCGGTGGAATCGGACATCGCGGAGGTGTTTGCGTTTGTGGATAACCACGGCACACGCGTGGACATCAACTCCTCGATTAATATCCGCTTTGAAAACGGGGTGCTGGCCAGCATAATTATCGGTGGCAATTGTCCCGCCGATGGGGCTTCGATGCACTTTGTTTTTGACGATGGCCGCATTGATGTGGACGGTTGGGGCGGATCCTGGATTAACTGTTTTAAGTGCACTCAAAAAGTAAAGTATCCTCCTATTGCCGGTACCGCCAACACCCCTAACGACAATTTCATCGACGCTATTCTGGGCCGGGCGGAACCGCGCACCTCCACTGCCAACGGTATCGCCCAGAGTGAATTGATGGATGCTATTTATGAATCGGCGCGCACGGGACGGCCAGCCCGGCCGGCGTCCCGCCAATGACCGTCTGGATCCGCGTGATTGGATGAAGATGTGAACCGCGCTTGGGCCAATGGTTGGCGGCGAGTCGGCACAAAGCGCGGATGAAAGGCCTGTGATACGTGTCGCGAAGCTCACAATTACCCTATTTTCCGCTCTCGCTTTATGGCTGGAAAATCTGGCTGCCAATTGTGGCGGTGGGCGCCGCTGTCGGCTTGATTTTGTATGTCTTGTATTGGCCGCTGATGCTGATCGATGCGGTCATGGTTTTGGCCCTGCTGGCGTTTTTTCGGGATATTCCGCGAACCATTCCCGGACAGGTGGGGATTATGGTGGCTCCCGCGGATGGCAAAGTAACGGAAATTACCCGGGTGGATCATCTGCCATGGTTTGGCGGACCGGCGCTGAAAATAGGCATTTTTTTAAGCGTGCTGGATGTGCATATCAACCGCAGTCCCTGCGCTGCAACGGTGATTTCCACCAAGTTTGAGCGCGGCTTATTTCTGGATGCCCGGCATCCGGAATCCGGGAAGAAAAACCAGTCCAACACCATCTTGCTCACCGGCCCGGGAAAAACGACCGATGATGCCCCGGTTGCCGTGGTGCGGCAGGTGGCGGGTGCCATCGCCCGGCGTATTATTTGCCCTTTCCATCCGGGCGAATCGTTGACGCGGGGGCAGCGCATCGGCATGATCGCTTTTGGCAGCCGCACGGAACTCATCGTCCCTCATCCCGATCAATGGCAAACCATGGTCCAGGTGGGAATGAGCGTTAAGGGTGGAGCGAGCGTATTATTGCAATTGCGGGATTGACCGGTGCGGTCAATTGAGGCTGCCGACGGCCGCGGCAGCATTGCAGGATCGGGATATCTTTTTTAATTGGGCTAACATTAGAGCGGCTTAGCAATGGGGTCTGGGATGAATCAAAATATCGCCATGAACGTGGACACGCAGGTGGAATTGCTGCTGGCGGATGTGGACCATGCCTATTCAGCCGTTGAACTCAAGGATCGGATGAAGGCCGCGGCGACTGCCGGGCGGCCATTGCGCGTGAAGTTGGGGATGGACCCCACCGCACCGGACCTGCATTTAGGCCATGCCGTGGTGCTGCGTAAACTGAGGCAATTTCAGGACCTGGGACATAAGGCGGTGCTGATTATCGGCGATTTTACCGCCATGATCGGGGATCCCACGGGCAAAGCCAAGACCCGGCCGGTGCTTTCCGCGCAGCAGGTCGACGAGAATTCACGGACCTATCTGCAGCAGGCCGGAAAAATTCTGGACACCGGTGCCGCTAAACTGGAGATCCGACGGAACAGCGAATGGCTCTCTAAGATGAATTTTGGAGATGCACTGCGGCTGGCGCAGCAAATGACCGTGGCGCGGATGTTGGAGCGTGATACCTTCAGCCATCGCTATAAGACCGGCGAGGCCGTCTACATCCACGAATTTTTATATCCGCTCATGCAGGGATGGGATTCCGTCATGGTGGAAGCGGATGTGGAACTGGGCGGAACCGATCAAACATTCAACAATCTAGTCGGGCGCGATTTGCAAGCCGGACAAGGACAACCCCCGCAAATTGTGATCATCATGGAAATTCTGGTGGGTACGGACGGTCGGCAGAAGATGAGCAAATCACTGGACAATTATATTGGTGTGGCCGATTCCGCGGTGAATCAATTCGGTAAAGTGATGAGCATTCCCGATGGCCTGATGAAACAGTGGTTTCGGCTTTGTACCCCGCTGTCATCAGACCGCATAGCGTCGCTCTTGGATGCCGGCATCACGCATCCACGTGAGGCCAAGGATATTTTAGGACGCATGATTGTGGAGCAATTTCATTCGGCGGAGGCCGCGGAGGCCGCGGCGGCGGATTTTCGGCTGCGCTTTACGGATGGAAAGTTGCCCGCGGAGGTGGAGGAAAGAGTAGTCGCGTCGGCGATGCTCCACGATGGAAAAATCGGTCTTCTGACCTTGATCAAAGAGGTGGGCTTTGCCAGTTCCACCTCGGAAGCTCGCCGCCTGGTGGAATCGGGAGCGGTCAGTTTTGGCGGTGTGAAGATTTCCGATCCGCGAATACACGTTTCGCTTGACGAAAGACCGATTTTGCAGGTGGGCAAGCGCAAGGTGTCCCGTATTCGTGTTGTTTAATCAGGCCCAAGGCCGAATCCGCCGTAGAAATATAGGGTGTTATGATGTTGCAGTTGAAAACGCTAACGCAGGGCAGTGTGGTTTTATTTCAGGGCGATTCCATCACCAATGCGTTTCGTAAACCGGAGGAGGTGGGCACAAGTTATCGTCTGGGAGCCGGCTGGGCGATGATTGTGGCGGCGAAACTTCAGGCTCAATATCCGCAAATGCATCTCGAGTTTGAGAATAGGGGAGTCAGTGGCAATGGTTTAAGCGACCTGCTGGCACGCTGGCAGGAAGATTGCCTGACCTTAAAACCAACCGTGCTTAGTGTACTGGTGGGGGTCAACGAGGTCTTACGCGATCGCTCACGGAAGGTCGTGGATATTGAGGCGTTCAAGTCGCGTTACCAGCAGTTGTTGGAAATGACGCGGCGAAATTTGCCGCAGATTCAATTGGTTTTATGTGAACCCTTTTTACTGCCCTCCGCTGCTCCAGGAGTCACTGTGACGGACCCCTCAGCCATTGCGCCGGAGTTGTGTGTGCGTTTGCGGCCTTGTCAGCAAATGGTGCGAGAGCTGGCGCAACAATGGAAGGCGGTTTTTGTGCCGCTGCAGGAACCACTGGAGCGTGCCGCAGCAACCACCAGCACGGCTTATTGGCTATTTGACGGCGTGCATCCGAATGCGGCGGGGCAATGGCTGATTGCCCGGGAGTGGCTCTTGGCGGTGGCGGGGATAGCCTTGTAGCCACGCCTCCCCCAAGGTGTCAATTGATGGTGTAGCTGGCCAGCAGTTTTTCAAACTGTTTATGGAAGTATTTTCCACCGATAGTGGGGCCGTAAATGGCATTCAGAGATTTGAGAGAAGACCGGGTCGCTTCCTGATTTTTCCCCATCAACTGATTGCTGCGGATAAGATAGAGGTACGCGGACCAAAACAGGGTCGATCCAGGCTTGAGTTGCGGGATAATCCGCACGTACAGGCTGTGGGCGTAATTATAGTCGGTGGTGGCATAAGCAGCCCGGGCTACGCCGATGAAGTTTTCCAGGTCCTGAGGTTTTTCCTTTTCGAGGGCTTTGAAAATGGCCATGGCCTGGTGGCCGTGACCGGCGTGAATTAATTCATCAGCCAGAGGCTGTCGGTAGACGTAAATTTCTCCGGCGTTGGGCTTAGGCTCTTTGTTAAGATAGGTGATGAGTTGCCGCATCAGCACTGCGGCATCGGTGGCGAGCCGGCGGGACTTGGCCGGGTTGCTGTGACGGAGGTTGCGGCTTTCCCGATCGTATTGCCCGATGAGTCCCTCGATAATGTCGGTGGCCTTTTGGGAGGATTCTCTGGCATATTGTTCCACCAGGGGCAGAATGCGGCGGCCGCGATTTTGTAACTGATATTGCCGAATACGGTAGCGCAGAATAACGCCTTGAAGGCGGGGTGAAAGCTTGTTGCGAATTCGCTCCAGATTGTTCAGCGCTGCCGCGGCGCGGTTGGGATCACGCAGGGGATCAAGTGCGGTGCCGGCCTGAATAAGCCAGATATCCCGCCGATATCCCTGGGCCCGCTTCAAATCGCCGGGGGATACGGCCGCGGGTGGATTGCGCAGCAGGGTTAAAAAGCTCTCGCAGTTCCTCAGGAGCACCCGGGCCTGCCGCCTTTGTTGTTCCAACCGTGCCTTTTTAGCCGCAAGCTGGGCCAATCGAATGGTGCCAATACGTACCATTTCGTAGTGGGCATCCAGGTAGAATTGATCGGACGGGGCAATGGAAGCAAACGCCCGCATCGCCTGATTCAGGTGTCCGGATTGCTGCATTTGCGTGGCGTAGGCAAAGGCCCATTTTTTCTCATGATAGGTAAAGTACGCCAGCCGCAGGGCTTGGGAAATTAATGCACTGACCTGGGCCGAAGCCTGTGTGGTGGGACTAAGCTGCTTGATATCGTACAAAGCCAGATCAAGTACATGTGGAGCACGTGGATCGTGGGGATCGGATTTTACAAATTCCAAATTGAGTTTGACCGCATCGGTGAGCCGGCCCAGGCGAAAGTTGGAAATGCCGCCGATCAGCAATGCTTCCCTCCGGATGGCCGGATTGACCTTTTTTTGGGCGAGAATGGCGTCCACCGCGTCTATCGCGGACGCATCGTCTTTTTTCTGGGCTTGCAGCCAGGCGTAGGCCAGCGATTGGAGCGGACTAAGCTGCGCAAAAACGGGTTTGGCGGGCAAGGCCCCGGCCAGGTGCGAGAATATGAGCTCTTCGTACTGCGGTGCCGTGCTGATGATTGTGAGAGCCAGGGTTGCCGCTTCATTGGCCAGGGCAACTTTTGTGGCGGGAGGCGTACCGGCCATATTGGCCTGGGCATTAAGAATTCGATAGCGCAACAACTGCGCTCCCATGATGGCACCGGAGGTATCGATCGATTTTTCACGATGAATCCATGCTTCATAGGCCTTGAGCGTGGTAATGGCTTCCCGCGGGTGGTTGGCTCTGAGCATCGCCACAACCTGCTGATAGCGGCTTTGGTATTGAACCCAAAGCGGTGCAGCGGAGAGCTGGGCCTTTTGCAGCGAGGCGATGGCGGCGTCGTATTCGGCGGCTTGCAATTGCGCTTTTCCGGCCAGCAGCAGGGCCTGGTAGTAAACGCCGGACGCCGGCCCCGGCTTAATCCATTTTTGGGCTAGCTTTACGGCTTGATCCAAGAGAGTTTTACGGGCGGCATCGCTCGGTGCCAGGGACAGACCGCCGTAATAATCAGCGTAGGCCAGATAATAGGACACCTGAGCCTGGCCGTTCATCGCCTGCTGATAAGCCATCTCATCGGCATGGGTAAACGTGGTGGCCAAGTTGAGCTTGCGGATAATCCGCTGGTAGTAACCATCGGAGGCGCTTAACAGATCCTGCGCGAGCTTGGCTACCGGTGCCAGTTTGGCCCGATCGGCCGCGGTGGAAGACCAATATTCAATGCGGTCGACAATCGGCGGCACAATGTACGCAAACAAAAACTTGGCCTGATCGGTAGCCCAACCGCCGTCCACCAGAGTGGCGTTGGAATCGGCTGTCAGGTAGGCTTGAATATTGGCCACAAATTGCCGAGCCAGGACGGCTTGCTCTTGCGGCTGCCGGGCCAGGCCGGCCCAGCGGGCAAAGATCAATCCGGATTGAAACAAGGCTGCTGATGGAGTTCCGCGATGAGTTTTGACCGCCTGGGAGAGCAACTTGGTCAAGCCTAAATTTTCCAACTGCATCACATATCGGGTTTGCATGGCCGGTCCGGGGAAACTTTCCCCGGCGGATGGGCTGGCTGCCGCGACGACCCGCCCGCCGAAACCGACCAGAATTGTCAGGGCCAGCGAAAGTGCGGCCAAGAGCATGGCAGCCCGGTTGGAGCATGATGTGGCATGGATATGCATCTTCATGATCAAGTCCTTATTTATCATCCTTAAGCACCGCACAGCACCAGCCCGTGATTGGGTCCCAGGGAGTTGGTTTCTGTGGCATCGCCATTGATGCTGCCGACGGATGCAAAAAAAACACAGTGACCAGCCGCCGGGTTGTCCCGGGGCTATCGGGTGTACGAAAACGCCACATGTGTATATTGGGCCTGCACACAATCGCTGTACGTGGTAATCACCTGTTGATAGGGCACATCATTGGCCGGTGAAATCAACACTTGAACCTTTTTCCCCGCCGCTTTCTTTTTAGCTTGGAGCCATTTCAACAATTGGCCGGAGATATCTTCCGTCTGAAACGCCGCGATTGACGCACGCGTATGGCTGCCGATTTGCGTGAGTTTGATGAGTATCCGCGTGGCGGGCATTTTTTGAACCTTCACGTTATTCAGGCCCCCCTTGATGGCCGGCGTGTTGTTGGTAAGGTACCAGTCTGGAGACGCAAACGAACTACCGAGCATAAAAAATATGAGAATCACCATGACCACGTCCACCATGGGGGTCATGTTCGGGCCGACGTGGGCCGCGGCACGCATGCGCCGCTTGCCTTTGGGATGATACGAACTCATAGCCAAAGCCTCCGATAAATGCGGGAATCAATCATCCGGGCCTCCGGGTCATAAAATGAATGCTGGAGATTCCGACGCTGGCACAGTCGATGAGCACCGGAGCGATGTACTTGTATTGGATGGATTTATCCGCCCGCAGCACCAGCTTCACCACCGTATGGGTTTGCTTATACTCGTTTACATACTCGCGCAATTTTCCCGGCAACAAGTCGTAACTCACCCGCTCGCCCCAGATAATTACCTTGGGTTTGCGCTGCTGGCCCGCCACCAGCGGCGGGCGCGGAACCAAGTTGATGATCAACTGACCACTTTTATCCGCTAGATCCTTGCCGTGCCTGGTGGAGGGAATTTTTACCCCTTTCACCTCGGCTTTCTTGGCTATATGCCCGACCAACAGAAAAAAGATGATCAGACACATAATCACGTCAATAAGCGGTGTGACGTTGACGTGCTCACTTTGCATGGGTTTTATGCCGCGACGACTCATCGTGTATTTACTCCATCAGTGCGCCCCGAATGGCTGCGAATTCAGCGGCCCTTCGGACGGATATTCCGTGGCCAATCAGGCCTCTTTGGTTGAATCGGCACCGGCGCGGCGGGGAACCGGGCGTGCTGCGGGCGTACGCGATTCGGCACTAGCTGCGGCGGCGGGCGACGCTTTAGCTTCCGCCGGACGGAGTGTTTCCAGCAGCTCCTCTGAGAGCATCGCCGCTCGGGCGGTGATTTTATCGATCTTGTTGCGAAAGAATCCAAAGGCGATCAGCGAGGGGATGGCCACGGCCAAACCGCCAAACGTGTGCCACAATGCCGTGGCAATACCGTAAGACAAATCAGAGACTTTGGCATGGCCGCCGGTATGGCCCAAGGCCATAAACGCCATGATCATGCCCAACACGGTACCAAGCAACCCGATCAGCGGGCCGATGTTTCCAATGACGTTAAGCATTTCCACCCGGCGGAATAGGTTTGAGGTTTGATCCGCCACTTCGCTTTCCAGTCCATCGCGCATCGCCGAATAACCCAGATGAGCACGGCGCACGGCCGCATAGAGCGCCTTTGAAATGAAACTTTCATCGGTGGATGTAAAATCCATGAGATCCTTAAATTGCCGGGCGTTGATCAGGGTGCGCACATGCTCGGTGGTTTCAACCGGCAGAATTTTGGTGACGCGGATGTGAATAAGAGCATCAATGATCAACGCGACGCTGGCCAACGAAGCCAACACCAACACCGCAATCACTGTGTAATCCAAGCCCACCAGAATTGGGTTGGGATGATAGGCTTTGGTGCCGCTGCCGCCGCCCATCTGGGCAAAGGCGGTATGTCCGATTGCCAGAACGGAAAGAGCCATCAGCACGCCGAGCAAGACCATGCGAAATTTGGAACTGGAATAGGAACGGGACATATAACCTCCTAAAATAGGGAGCCTTGGTAAATTCACTTTCAATCACAAATCGGAAAGAACCCCATCCGGGTATCAAACTCGGCCATTATTTGGCACGTCCGTGGTTCTTCACTCGCTGGCCTCCTGCCGGGAAATATATTTGTATTGGCCACCATTTTCTTTGGCAATTTTTTTGAGGTTTTTTTGAGAAACGGGGTCTTGCAGGGTAAAGGCGTAGGTATAAATATGGACGGCGTGGCTTTTATTGAGGCTTTTAATGTAACCAATCAGCTTGGGGTCAAAGGCCCCTTTGGTGAGGAAGTAAATAATCTGCGGGTGGAGCTTAAACGCCGCTTTAAATGGCCGTGCAAAATAGCTGTACCGATATTCCGCAGCACCGGCCGGAGCCACGTCACTGAACCGCTTAAAAAATTCCTGCTTATTGTGGAGCGTGGCATGAACCAGACGATTCGGGCCGAGAATTTTATAATTTTTCCGAAACACAATGACCGCAAAAGATTGCAGCGGCACCAGTCCATCAATGGACTGGCGCAGGTGATGTTTGAGAAATTGGAAGTTTTCCAACATGCTGCCTTCATGATCCAGGATGTAGACGATGCGTGTGGCATTCCCACCGTTGCCGATGAAACTGGATTTCGGGCCGCTACCCATGCCTCCGCCAGGCACTCCGAAGGGGGCCAGTGAACCTCCGGCGCTGGTACCGCCCTGTGGCCCCACGGCGATAAACGCCATGCTGGTCTGGGATGGTGAGACCAGGGCATTGACCTTGGTTGGTGTAACACTGGTATTCCAGGCTTTAGATTCCAGAAGTTTCTTGAGATTTTGCCGGGCGCTGCGTGCGGGGTTATGGTTGTTGCCGGGATGGGGGTGGCCGCCGGGATGGCGCGAAAAATGAGTGTTCCAGTTTTGGGGAATGATGATGGGCTGGGGTTTCTGATGGACGACTGTTTTAACCACCTGCCACGCGAATAAGAACAGCAGCAACACACCGGCATGGATAAGAACGGAGGAAATCCAGGGAATAGCTCGGTCGACCCATTCCGGCATTTCACTGCCGACGACAG
>JABEVA010000226.1 GCA_013044065.1 Phycisphaerae bacterium | reverse complement strand
GTCCCGAGTAATCGGAGCTTCCCCCGCACGAAAGATATCCCAAAATTCCCATCCGCCCACCCCGCCGCACCACCCCCGTTATTTGCTGATGTTTTCAAGGCTTTCATCAGGCCAGCCCGCAGCCGCCACGTGGCATTTGCCAACGCAGGTGCAAATGGATGCCTATAATACACTGTGTCTCTTGGAAAGGATTCGACCCCGTGATAACACCCCATCCCTTGCAAGCCAAATCCGTGCGATTGCTGATTGCGGATGTGGATGGCACGCTGGTTACCAAGGAAAAGCGTCTTACCGCGCGTGCCCGCAGCGCGGTGCAAAAATTGCATACCGCCGGAATTAAGTTCGCCATTACCAGCGGTCGCCCGCCACGCGGTATGTCCATGTTGATTCGACCACTGCATCTTACCACACCGATTTCGGCCTTCAACGGCGGACTTTTTGTCCGGCCCGATTTAACCATCATTAACCAGAAAGTATTGCCGCTGGAAGTAGCCGGAAAAGTCATTCAAGCTATTGAAACCCATCGCCTTGACGTTTGGGTATATCGCGGGAAGGACTGGTTTGTCCTTAAAAAAAATGGTCTACATGTCGATCGTGAAGCCTGGACCGTAAAGTTCAAGCCCAAAGTAGTATCTGACTTTAACCAATTGCTCGATCACGTGGTGAAAATAGTCGGCGTCAGCGATGATCTTGCCGCGGTGGCCCGAGCCGAGTCGGATGTTCGCCGCGAATTTGGTCAACATGTATCCGCCGCCCGCTCCCAACCCTATTACCTGGATGTAACCCATCCCGATGCCAACAAGGGCGGCGTGGTGCGTCGGCTGTCCAGGGAATTTAAAATCCCCAAGCCGCAAATCGCCACCATAGGAGATATGCCCAACGATGTGCTCATGTTTGCCCTTAGCGGTATCAGCATCGCTATGGGCAATGCCGATACGCAGGTTCAGCGTGCCGCTCGGCATGTGACTGCATCCAACGAAGAGGATGGCTTTGCCTTGGCGGTCGAGAAGTATGTTCTTTAGCGGGCTGCAGCGCACGCAACCCCGTGTCTCATGGAGAACCCTAAAATAAGGATTTGAAAATGGATCTTGGTATGATCGGACTCGGGCGCATGGGTGCCAACATGGTAGAGCGGCTGATACGCGGTGGGCATCGCTGCGCGGTCTTTGATGTGAATCAAAAAAATGTTCAGGCTCTGGTGGCCAAAAATGCCGTGGGTACCGCATCGCTCCAAGATATGATAACCAAACTCCCCCCGCCGCGGGCTATCTGGATGATGGTTCCCGCGGGGGCTGTGGATGCCACGCTCGACAAGCTCACGCCTCTGCTGGAATCGGGCGACATCGTCATCGACGGCGGGAATTCCTATTACCACGATGATATTCGCCGTGCCAAAAAACTAAAAGAAAAGGGCCTTCATTATGTGGATGTCGGCACATCCGGCGGCGTGTGGGGCTCGGAGCGGGGCTATTGTTTGATGGTCGGTGGCGAGCCGGCTGTGGTACAGCGCCTTGATGCAATTTTTGCCACTTTGGCACCAGGCATCAAAATGGCCCCGCGCACACCCGGCCGTGACAAAATGTCACCCACCACCGCCGAAAACGGCTACCTGCATTGCGGGCCGCATGGCGCGGGCCATTTTGTCAAAATGGTTCACAACGGTATTGAGTACGGCCTCATGGCCGCGTATGCCGAGGGCCTTAATATCCTCAAACATGCTGATATCGGCAAACGCACGCAGTCCAGCGACGATGCCGAAACCACCCCGCTGCGCACGCCCGAGTATTATCAATATGATCTGAACATAGCCGATATCGCCGAAGTATGGCGGCGCGGCTCGGTAATTGGTTCTTGGTTGCTTGACCTGACCGCCATTGCCCTGGCCAAAAATCCTGATATGCAGGAATTTCAGGGCCGGGTGTCCGATTCCGGCGAAGGCCGGTGGACCATTACCGCCGCCATTGATGAGGCGGTACCCGTTCCGGTGCTAAGCGCCGCACTCTATGAACGCTTTAGTTCACGTGGTGAAGCGGAATTTACCGATCGGCTGCTTTCCGCAATGCGTTTTGAATTTGGCGGTCACTTGGAAAAGCCCGCCGACAAAACCTGACCTCGCTCGTGCCGCGCCGGATCGTCAATGCCGGGCTTTATTGCCCCGCCGCCGGCCGAATTGTTTTGTTCCCGGTGCCTGATTGTAGGGCCATGAACTTGCGGCAATCGTTGGTATCGCCACGGAAAACGCAATGCTCAATGGCCAAACCTTGACAGGAGAAATCGAGTGAATGAACCGTCCGACGCCTTGGTGTTTTTTGGAGCCACCGGTGACCTGGCCTACAAAAAAATTTTTCCGTCTCTGCAATCCATGATCCGCCATGGCCATCTGAATATGCCCGTCATTGGCGTAGCCAAGGCCGGATGGAACTTGGAGCAGTTCAAGGCTCGCGCCCAGGCCAGTTTGCGGGAGCATGGAGGAGGAATTAACCTCCCGGCATTTGAAAAACTATGCTCTCTTCTCCGCTATGTCGATGGAGATTATCTGGACCCGACGACCTTTACCCAGCTCCGCCAAGCCCTCAACGGTGCCGCGCATCCGCTGCACTACCTGGCCATCCCGCCGAGTTTGTTCGGCCAGGTGGCCCAAGGTTTGGCCCAGTCACACTGCAACCAAGGGGTCAGAATTATTGCCGAAAAGCCCTTTGGCCGGGATCTTAAATCCGCCCGGGAACTCAATAAAACACTCGTGCGCTATTTTTCCGAAGATGCCGTGTTTCGTATTGATCATTACCTGGGCAAGGAGGCGGTTCAAAGCCTGCTCTATTCCCGCTTCGCCAATACCATCTGGGAACCCATCTGGAATCGCAACTATGTCTCGTCAGTCCAAGTCACCATGGCCGAGGATTTTGGCGTCCAAGGCCGCGGTAAATTCTACGAAGAGGCTGGTGCCATTCGTGACGTCCTTGAAAACCACATGCTCCAGCTCGTGGCCTGCTTGGCCATGGAAGCTCCCGCCGGTGACGGGGAACCTCTGCGCGACGAGCGGGCCAAGGTTCTTTCCATGGTCCGCACCTTGACTCCCGGCGATGTGGTCCGTGGCCAATTCACCGGCTATCGCAATGAACCCGGCGTGGCCAGGCAGTCCACCGTGGAAACTTTTGCCGCAGTCCGACTTTGGATTGACTCTTGGCGCTGGGCCGGAGTGCCTTTTTACCTGCGTACCGGCAAATGTCTGCCCACCTCCTGTACCGAAATCCTGGTCCAATTCAAAAAACCTCCCCAGCAGGTCTTCGACCGTGAGACCCGCGGCCAACCCAATCACGTTCGTTTTCGCCTTAGCCCGCAGGTGGTCTTGGCTCTGGGAACTCGCGTCAAAAAAATCGGCGAAACCATGACCGGAGTCGATGTTGAACTTGTTCTGCAGCGCCGACCCAAGGACGAAATGGAACCGTACGAGCGCCTCCTGCTGGATGCCGCACGTGGCGCATCGGAATTTTTCGCCCGCGAAGATCAGGTGGAGCAAGCCTGGCGCATCGTGGATCCGATCCTCGGCCATACCGTACCCGTCCACCCGTACGCACCAGGCTCGTGGGGCCCCGCGGAATCGGATAAACTTCTTATTGGTGAAGGTGCCTGGTGGAATCCAAACTCGCAACCCGATGCAATTGAAAAGGAAGGTGACGCATGACTTGGAAAAGAATTGCTGGAATTGTATTGGTCCTGCTGGGGATCATTGGTATCATTTTCAAAGGAATTACCTGGTCCAGCCGCAAACCCATCATCCAGGTTGGAACTCTCCACATGGATGTCACTGTTCACCACCACTTATGGGTCGAGCCTGTCGTGGCCGGCTTGGCTATTGTGCTGGGCCTCATTCTCCTGGTGCTTAGCTTCCGGTCGCCCCGGCCTTAGGTTGCTCTTGGTGCTGCCATCACCCCTGCCACCAGTCGCCTTTCAGCAGCCGCGGCCACACCCCTGCAACGTGCTATCGGCTTGGCGTTTGACCAAAGTGCCGCTTTGGGCGTAGCATCGAGGCGGATGTCCTTCATTGGAGCGCCCATGGCTGAAATGAAAGTGTTCACCCGGTTGGCCGGAAAATTCATTGTGCTTGACGGCTTGGATGGTTCCGGCAAGAGTACCCAACTGGATCTGCTGGAGCAGTCCATCGGCCAGGCCGGCGGTAAAGCCGTTCGAGTACGCGAACCCGGCGGCACGGTCATTGGCGAACACATCCGCGAGGTGCTGCTTTCCAGCAAGGGCGAGGGAATGGATATTCGCGCCGAAATGCTGCTCTATATGGCCAGCCGGGCCCAGCTTGTCCAGCAGCGCATCAAGCCGGCTTTGGCGGCCGGGCAAACGGTTCTCTCCGACCGTTTCCTCAGCAGTACGCTGGCATATCAAGGTTCGGCCGGCGGCTTGCCGCTGGACGCTATTCTGGAGGTCGGCAAAGTAGCTCTGGATGGTGTATGGCCGGATCTCACCATTATTCTCGACTTGCCCGTGGAAGATGCCATGGGGCGGCTACAATCGCCTGGAAAAGGCAAGAAATCCGGCGGGTTGCAAGCGGGATTATTCCAGGATCGCATTGAGCGGCGTATGGTGGACTATCACCAGCGGGTGCGGGAAGGTTTTGTAGCCCAGGCGCAACGTTTTCCACATTGTTACCGTGTCATCTCCGCTTTGGATTCCAAGGCCAAAATTCAAGCCAACATTGTCGCCACCCTGGCCGAGTTTATATCCGCCTAGCCCCTCGCCCCGCC
>JABEVA010000027.1 GCA_013044065.1 Phycisphaerae bacterium | reverse complement strand
GCGCAGTTCCGCCAGCACGCTCCCCACCCCGTCGTCCACGGCACTGAGCATCGCGGCATAGGTCCGCCGGCGGGAACCCAGGATTTTTGGAAAGCGGCTTAAATACTTGTCCGTGGCCTCCAGCGGACCATGCGGGGCGTTGTAGGCCAGCAGCAGAAAAAAGGGCTGGGCTTTGTGGCGCGCCACAAAGCGCACCGCCTCATGCGAAAATTCATCCGTAAGATAGTTCGTCGTCCGGACCGGCTCAGCGTTGCGCAGGATAGACTGGTCCCAGTTTTGCCCGTTGATTCTCGCGTTGCCGGCTTCAGCCAGCGTGGAATCCGGCGGCAGAAACGGATGCCAGGCGCCCAGAAAGCCGAAGAACTCTTGGAACCCGCGTTGGCGCGGCTGCATGGCCGGAGTGTGGCCCAGATCCCATTTGCCGATGATACCGGTGGCATAACCCACCTGGTCCAAGGTGTCGGCCAAAGTGGTTTCGGTCAGTGGCAGGCCCGCATCATGGGTGCTGGGTTGATATTCCGGATCGCGTTCGTAGCCAAAGCGTTCCTGATAACGTCCCGTCAGCAACCCGGCGCGGCTGGGGGAACTGAGCGGCGACGAAACGTATCCGCTCGTAAACCGGACCCCGTTGCTGGCGATCGCATCCAAGTTTGGTGTGGGGATGTCCTGGCAGCCGTTGAAACCAACATCGTGGTAACCCTGGTCGTCCGTGAGGATGATGATAAGATTGGGCGGCAGGGTGGGGGCGCCCAAGGCTGTGAAGCTTGCAATCATAATTATTGCAAACAGAGTGAGGTCATTGGCAGGCTTCATGGCTTTCAATGCCGGGCGGCGGTGCAGCGCTTCCGGTGCAGCGCTTCATTTCATAGTCGTTCATCAGGCCAATAACACAAATCCTCTGCCAAAACAACCGCCGACAATCACCGTCGAAGGTTCAACCTGCCTGAATCTCCCGGGCGGAACCAGCCGAAAAACCTTTCGACTGGGGTTGAAATATCAACCTAAACCGTAAACGCTTTTTGGGGAACCTGCCATCACGAGAACTCGTGATTTGATGAACTGAATACTTGGTGTATGGTTCTTGAATTTACAATATAAATCAGGAATAAACACCAGTGAAAATTTGTACCGCCGAAAAAGTCATCGTTCGCAACCTGCTTGTCTTTCCCATAAACCATTACTTCCTTTCCGAGTTGCCTTTATGATTCCCCAACCCGCGCAAAAAACCATCCCTCCAGCCATTCTGCCGGGTGTTCTGCTAGGCTTGATGGCTCGGGCATTTTTTAAGCTGGAGGCGGACAAATTGAATGAAAATGAAAAATTTTAAACCAGATTTCAAAAAAGCATCCGGCCGCGCGTCGTTCGCTTTGTTTGAGTTGCGGGCTGGGCTTGCCATGAGCGCGATTTTGGCCGCCCTGCGGCTGTCGGCCCTGGCCAGTTTGAGGGGGGGGGGCACATCCCGAGTTCTCGTGATTGTTCAAATTTCAAACGGGTGTATATTAACCCTGTTTCCCGAATTAATAATTTGTAAAAACCAGACTTAAAGCAGCCAAATCAAGCATTGTCCAACTGTTGCCAGAAACCTCAAATCAAAACCAAAGAATCCTGTATGACTCCTGAACCGATCCGAAATCGCACCTCCCCATTAAAACAAATTATGAACACAAAACTACCCCTGAACTCCTCCAGCCATCTCGTGGGCTTATCGCGCACGATTGGCCGATTCATTGCCAAAACCAAAGCAAATATGCGGCTTTTCTCGGCGGCGGCGCTAACCGTCGGGGCGGCGGCACTTGCTCCGATGGCAGCGTCAGCTCAGTCCGCGATTCTCTGGGGACCTGCGACCACCATCAGTGGTAGCGCAGACGTTACCAACTCTGGCACTGCTGTTTATGCTTATGCGGGAGCTGCCACAACGAACAATGGTGTGGCTTTCACGGCGGTGAGTGGAACCACTTGGGGCCATGTTAGCCTTTCTGGCGGCGGTTTTAGCGGTTACGCTGGCAACGCGTTTGCCTTTAACGGGGGAACTTTCGCCACGTTAAGCAATGCCTACACTAAAGTGATCGCCAGCGGTGCTTATGGCGGAGATGCAACTGGTGTGGTGACCTTAAATGGGCTGAATCCTGGTGAGCAATATTTGGTGCAGATTTGGTTGAATGACAGCCGCAATAATGCCACTACCGAGCAACGCACGGAAACCATCGCCGGCACCTCGGTCACATTAAAATATAACAGCACGGGAGTTGCCGGGGGTGTCGGCCAATACGCGGTGGGTATTTTTGCGGCAACCAGCACAAACGAGACATTCCTTTTAAGCCCAAACCCCACCACCGGCTCTGGTCAGCTCAACGCCATCAGTGTGCGTGATGTGGGCAGTGCCATCAAGACTTGGGTGGGCACCAGCGGCACCTCTTGGGGTACGGCGACGGATTGGAATCCTGCCTCCGCGCCTACCATTCCGGGCGACTCTGTTCTGTTCGATGCTGCTTCCACTGCCAATTTGGCCACGGTGC
>JABEVA010000026.1 GCA_013044065.1 Phycisphaerae bacterium | reverse complement strand
TGCTCACCGCATAGAGTATACTTAAGGATACGACCCCGGAAAGATCAGCAAGGGCCGGCGGCAATTGCGGTTACTTAATAAATAGCATTTCCCGGTAGGTCGGCAGCGGCCATTCATCATCGGAAATAAGCGTTTCGAGTTTATCACCGGCCGCACGCACGGTATTCATTGCCGGAATCACCGTTCCCTTGCAATATTTGGCATGGGCCATGGCATCGCCGCTGCTGTGATGCTCCAGAGCATGGGCCAGAGCTGCAGTAGCCTTTTGCAGCGAACTGACCGTGGCGGTGATATCGGCCAGCAACGCTTCCTGATCCGCCAGGGTCGCTTTGGTCATGCCGGCTTCCTTGGCGGCGGTAATCGATGCGGCAACCTCGTGCTGGTATTTGAACCCGGCTGGAATAATCATGGTACGGGCCATCGTCGCGGTCATCTGGGCTTCAATGGTCACGGTTTTGTTATAATTTTCCAGGTAAATTTCGTACCGGCTGTGGATTTCCTTTTCGTTGAGCACCTTGTATTTGGTGAACAGCATGATGGATTCCTTCGTGATAAGGGCAGGCATGGCATCCACCGTGGTTTTGAAATTCGGCAAGCCGCGTTTTTCCGCTTCTTTGTGCCATTCGGCGGTATAGTTGTCGCCGTTAAAAATCACGTGCTTGTTTTCCTTGATAATATCTGAAAGCAGCTTCTGCACCGACTTGTTAAAGTCTTTGCCGGCGGATTTATCCGCTTCCAGCTTGGTGGCAATGTAGTCGAGGGATTCGGCGACAATGGTATTGAGCACGGTGTTAGGCCCGGCAATGGATTGATTGGCGGAAACGGCGCGGAATTCAAACTTATTGCCCGTAAACGCAAAGGGAGAAGTGCGGTTGCGATCACCGGCCTCGCGCGGAATCTTCGGCAACACCGTTACGCCGATCTCCATATGTCCGCCTTGTTTGCTGGACTTGGCACCGCCGCTTTCGATCTGATCCATAATATCCTGCAATTGATCGCCAAGGTAAATGGAAATAATCGCCGGCGGAGCTTCATTGGCACCCAAGCGATGATCATTGCCGGCCGAGGCAATGGCCACCCGTAGCAATGCCGCATATTTGTTGACCGCCCGGATTACCGCCACACAAAAGACCAGAAACTGGGCATTGGCGTGTGGGGTATCGCCGGGATTGAGCAAATTTTCGCCGGTATCGGTCGACATGGACCAATTGTTGTGCTTGCCCGAACCGTTCACGCCCGCAAACGGCTTTTCATGGAGCAGGCACGCCAAGCCGTATTTGTCTGCGGTTTTCGTCAGGGTGGCCATGGTTAACATCTGATGGTCATGGGCCAGGTTGCTGTTTTCAAAAATCGGGGCGATTTCATATTGCGAAGGTGCCACTTCGTTGTGGCGTGTTTTCACCGGCACCGCCAACTTGTAAAGTTCCTGTTCCACTTCCAACATGCAGGCTAGAACTCGCTCGGGAATGGCCGCAAAATACTGATCTTCCATTTCCTGCCCTTTGGGCGGTTTGGCACCAAAAAGGGTGCGGCCGCAGTTGATCAGGTCGGGTCGTGCCCAGTAGAAATTTTTGTCAATCAGGAAGTACTCCTGTTCCGGCCCGACGGTGGTGAATACTTTGCTGGCGGCGGTATCTCCAAAAAGCCGCAGAACACGAATGGCCTGATGCGACAGGGCCTCCATTGATCGCAGGAGCGGCACCTTTTTATCCAGGGCTTCGCCAGTCCACGAGAAAAATGCCGTCGGAATGACCAGCGTGGTACCGTTGGGGTTTTCGGCAATGTAAGCCGGAGAGGTGGGATCCCAAGCGGTGTAACCGCGGGCTTCAAACGTGGCCCGCAAGCCACCAGACGGGAAGGACGACGCATCCGGCTCACCCTTGACGAGTTCCTTGCCTGAAAATTCCAGAACCGCCCCGCCGCTCTCCGTCGGTGCTACAAAACTGTCATGCTTTTCCGCGGTTATGCCGGTCATGGGATAAAATAAGTGGGTGTAGTGAGTGGCTCCTTTTTCGATCGCCCAATCACGCATGGCGACGGCCACCGCATCGGCAATGGCCGGGTCGATGGCTACACCTTTTTTGATCGTCTGTTGGAGCTTCTTGAAAACCGGCTTGGGCAAACGCTGTCTTTGCACTTCTTCGCTAAACACGTTGGAAGCGTAGATCTCATGGACGGGCGTGGTTTTGTAATTAATGCGCGGTGCAAGTGTTTTAAAATTGGTCATGGCCGCAATGGCGGACCGGCGAGCGGTGGATGAACCCATGGTGAATAAACTCCTATATTAAAGTACCCAACTCAACCGCCTGTTTTTTAAACAAGAACCAGTTCCAACTGGCCGAGGGTACCAAAGGCGGAAATTGTACCCAGTTCCCTGTAAGTCGCAAGCAATCCTCATGCCCAACGCCGAAAATGGCTCCATTGTCGGCACGAAAACCTCTTTAAATGGTCAGTTTTAAGCCAAATGGACGATTCCCGAACGCACAATGATTGGGCAGCAGTACCGGAAGTTTCCCAAGACGCTTAAACATCAGGCAGCTTGTTACGGTCGCCGTGCTACAACCAACGGTGGTGGCGCACAGGAAAAAGCGTTGGTTATCGCTTGGCCTACGGCCCTTGGCCCGCACAACTTAAGCAAGATGCTACCTGATTAAGTTGTTCCCCAACTCTTGCCGCTGCAGCCCATCCACGATGACGCCGACTTTATGTTCCTGTCGCAGCGGCGGTTTCGATGAAGTGTCGTTTGGCTTCCCCGATGAGATAAAATGACCCCGTTACCGTCACCAGGTCTTCACGGGTGATCGCCCGCGTGGCGATCGACATCGCCTCCTGAAAGTTCTGGGCCACCTGGGCCATTTTGCCAAAACGTTCGACATACAACGAAGAAAGTTCTTCCGGACTGGCACTTTTGGGATTATTCTGTGCTCGGGTAAAGATCACCTTGTCGGCACCGAGCGAAACCTGCTCCAACATACCGTCAATGTCTTTGTCCGAATTGCAGCCGAAAATAACCACCATGCTGTCATAGGCAATATATTGGCTGATGCCGCGAAACAGGGCTTGCACCGAGGCGGCGTTGTGAGCTCCATCAATGATCACGCGGGGATTCGGCCAGACCATTTCAATGCGGCCGGGGAGTTTCACGCGTTCCAATCCTGCCAATGCCTTAAGATCGTCGAAGGCCAGGCCCCGACCTTTCAGCCGATCGAGAATCGCCAGCGCCAGCCCACAATTCACGGCCTGATGTTCACCGATGAGGGGAACGGTGACATGCTCAAAATGCGAACGCTCTGTAATAAGGGTTACGCGAACCAAGGCCCCGGCCTGCCGTGTAATCTCAAAACGATACGAGAATTCAATATCGCTGCCCACAAAGTGCAACGGGGCTTTGGTCTGACGGGCGATTTTCTCCAGAGCCGCCTTGATCTCCGCCGGCTGATCGCAAGACAACGCCGGAATATCTTTTTTGAAGATTCCCGCTTTTTCCTCGGCGATGCGGGTTACAGAGTTGCCCAGAATGGCCATGTGATCGAGGCTGATATTCGTAATGGCCGTCACTTCGGGCATAATGACATTGGTCGAATCAAGACGACCGCCCAAACCCGTCTCGATGACGGCGATCTGCACGTTCTGGTCGGCAAAATAGGAAAACGCCATGGCGGTTAAAATTTCAAAAAAGGTGGGCGGATCGTTGCTCATTTTTCGGACAATCGGCTCGATCTTTTTAACCAGCCGCACCATATCGTGCGTGCTGACCATTTCCCCATCAATCACAATCCTTTCACGGATATTGAGCAGATGCGGACTGGTGTACAAACCGGTCTTAAAACCGGCGCTTTGCAGCATCGCCGCCACCATGGTGCAGGTGCTGCCCTTGCCTTTGGTACCCGCGACATGCACACTCTTGAAGCGTAAGTGCGGATTATCCAGATATTTCAGGAGGAGGCGCATACGATCCAGATTAAAGGTGGTGGTGTTATAACGCACCACCCTCATGCGTTCGTAATCGGTATGCGAATGCAGAAATTCCAGCGCCCGCAGATAGGCTTTATCCGGCTTAGCCGCATGCACCGGCACCGATGCCGTAGCGGAGTTGGCCGAGGGTGCCGATGACGAGCGAGGACGTCCTCTTTTTGCCCGTGCCGGGGCTTTCACCGCAGCGCGACCACGGCCAGAGTTGCGGGTGGAGGTTTTACGTGGTTTGGTTCTACTTATCAGTGCCATAATGACATCCTAACATATAGGCACCCAAAAGGCAATTAGGACCGAAAGCCCCATCCACACGGCACAATCGTGCAAAAACTGGAGAGGTTGGCCAAGCTGGCTGAAAATGGGCAGCTCTGACGAACAGCTTTTTGTCGCACCGCCGCGGGAGCGGCGGCAGGTCGGTCCCTGGCGGAAATGGTCGGGGGTTCTGACTGGCCCCCGGGCA
>JABEVA010000225.1 GCA_013044065.1 Phycisphaerae bacterium | reverse complement strand
CGGGTAATTCAGATCAATTTGCACACGCAGAAGCAAACGGTGATCGTACATCGACGGCGGACGACGGGCGATACGGTGGACCAATTGCTGATGGGCGGAAAAAATCTCTCGACGGTGCCGAATTTGCTGGCACCGCGCTGCGTGACGATGGGGCCGGATGGGGACATTTACGTGAGCGACTGGGGCAAGTCATTCCAGGTGAAGGTATTTTCACCGCAGGGCCGGTTCCTGCATGCGATTGGCAAGAAGGGTGGCCGGCCATGGCTGGGTAATTTCAACCCGGATGGGATGCTGGTACCGTACGGGATTGCGGTAACGAATAACCACAAGCTGTGGGTGGCGGAAGATGACGGCCAGCCGCGACGGGTGAGCGTGTGGAACGCCCGGACCGGGGCGTTTTTAAAGCAGTACATCGGCCCGACACCTTACGGCGGGGGAACTACGTTCTGGGTGGATCCGAAGAATTCGGATATTGCCTACTGCATGGGCACGCGGTTCAAGCTCAACTACAAAAAGAAGACGTGTACGCCGCTGGCCACGGTGGTCAGGCGCATGTATCACAATGAACCGTTTGCGATCAACGGTGATAATGATATCGCGGACCACCGCATTATTTATCATGATGGCCATGAGTACCTCATTTGTAACGATGGCACTCCTTGGTCCCTGGTGGTGTTGGAAAAGAAAGGTGATATCTTCATGCCGGTTGCCGCTGTTGGCAATCTGGACGTATGGATCTGCCCGCACGGCAATGATATTGTCTGGTGGGACAGCGACCTGGGCTATCACACCATTCCTGATTATCTGCCCAAGTTTTTCCAGGGACATCAGGGCGATAATTTCGTCTGGACGGATAAAAATGGCGATGGCCGGGTTCAGCCGAATGAAATGCAATGGTTCAAAACCGGCGGGCGAGAGTCCGTGTATGCCCCCGGCAAGCAACCGGAATTCGGTATTGGTGCGGGTTGGGGTGGAGGCATCGGCCCCAACGGCGATTTGTACTTCAGTGCCGGCGCTACAACTGGCGTATACGTATTCAAGGTGCCGCTGCTCCGGTGGACCAAAAGCGGCGCGCCGCTGTATGGCCTCAAGGAAGCCAAGCCGGTGCTGCGTGTAACCCACGGCATCAGCGGTCTATATGTGAACAATCAGGACCGGCTGTTTGTGGCTTTCAACTACGAAGGGAGTCGAGGCGTGAAAAACACCCTCTCGTGCTATACCACCAATGGCCGGTTGCTCTGGAATGTGGCGATGTCGCCTGCGGCCACATCCAACTCTGCCCCCAATTTTCGCGCAGATGACGTCAACGCCAGCAACACGATCGGCGAGTTCGATTTCCCCGGTGCGGGTCATCTGGGCCACGTCATCGGCACGTGGAGTTGGCACGGCAGTGAACGGCCTTATCTGCTCACCGCTGACGGCATGTACATCGGCACGCCCTTGCCCCGTAAGACCATGGTGGGTCCGGCGGCGGTCTGGGGCGAATCGTACATGTACTATTTTCAGGCCCCCAACGGCATACCTTACCTGGTGGATGGCGGAGCCGATGGCGACCATATCCTGCAGATACACGGTTTACGCCGGGCGCGGGAATTTTCCCAGCCGCTGACGATCTCGCCGGCGCAGGTGCAGGCGGCCATCGCCGCGGAACACGCTCCGGCCAAAGCCGGAAATCTCAAGCCCTTCAAGCCGGTCATTCGCGTGGCCTGGCCGCAAAAGGCCCCCCACACCAATGGCACCCTCGCCGGTTGGAATATGAACACCGGGGTCTATATCAACGGCGGCCACGGCCGCACGGCGCGGATCGCTTTGGCCCGTGGGGCCAAATATTTGTATCTGGCGTATAAGGTCCATGAGCCGACGCCGCCATTGACCAACAAAGGCGGCGACTGGCAGGACCTGTTTATCACCGGGGACTGCTGCGATTTGATGTTGGGGACCAATCCCCACGCCAACGTGCATCGGCGAAAGGCAGGATTGGGTGATATCCGGCTGCTGCTGAGCGTATTCCAGGGCAAGCCGATTGCGGTGTTATATAAGCCAGTTACCAGGCACCCGAAACATCCGGTGACGCTGCTGGCGGCCACGATTGACCAGATCAAGCAATTGACCAACGCCAAGGTGGCCTACCACCGTTACAAAGGGTACTACACGCTGACGGCTCGTGTACCGCTGGCGGACCTGGGCTTGGTGCATAACACGGGCCAGACACTGCGTGGGGATGTGGGGGTGATCTACGCAGACCAGACGGGGCGCAATCGCATACTGCGCCTCTACTACTACAATCACCACACGAAGATCATTTCGGATCTGACCACGGAGGCCACGCTACGGCCGCGGTATTGGGGGCCTGTGGACATGCCGCTGGGGCCAAACCTGCTCAAGGACGGCAGCTTTGAACAAGGCGGATTCCAGAGGGATGATACGCTGGGTTGGCGCTTGGCCAGCGCGCGTAACGGCGCGATCGCCCGGATCGTAGCCAGCGCGGCCCACAGCGGTGCCCACGGCCTCTTGTTGGCACAAACCAAGGTGGTTCGCTTTACCAAGGCGGCCTACAAGCTGCCGAACGGTGCGGACTTTATCCACAGCGCCAACGGCGGTCGCGGCGGGGGCTTCGCGGAGATCGTGCAAAAGGTTCCGGTGACTCCGGGACGGCGGTACGCGTTGCGTCTTTATTACAACGCCACCGGCATGCGGCTCGAGCGACAGGGATCGGGCCAATATCGCGGGTATTCAAGCCTGGAGATCTGGGTGTATTGGCCTGGGGGCACCGGCCAGGTCTGGGTGGCCAACCAGCAGTTGGACAGTGCCGGCTGGGCCGAGATGGATAATGCTCGGTTCAACTATTATCAGGTGCCCAAACCATACCTGGCCCCGAAAGGTGCCACTGCGGCGGTTATCACCATAAGCTTGATAACCAATATCGCACACGATCTGCCCAGGGTCTACGTGGATGATATCGAATTTGTGCAGGTGCCGGCTTCGGTGAACTAAGCCCCACGCAGTGAGCTAAAAAAATGAAAAGCGCTGTGAATACGAATAGAGAAAAGACATCGCCTTCGATTCGGCCGGAGGCACCCGGGCGAAATCCAGTGTTCCCGCACCAGTATGAGCTTTGAAAGGTGGAAGGACCGATGAAAGATTACCTGAAGGTTCAGCAAATACAGCGTGCCAGGCTGTTTGCTGCCCATCAAAAGACCCTCGACGTCTAATGGAATGACGAAGGGGAATTCCTTTGGCCGAAAGATTCACAAGCTCACGGTGGCTATCGGGCCATTTAATGGCATTGGCTGTCTTACCTCTCCGGTGATGAGCGATGCATTGAACGGGCCAACAGGATAATCTGCCGAAATTACAATCCGCAGCCGTGTGCTTTTGCACCCGGTGCCGCCGTCGACGTGCTCTTTCATCATCGATCGCGGCTTGGGTCCGAGGCGCTGCGCCTGCTGCATCGCCACCTCGAACTCAATGTTCCGTTCATGTCTACGGAAGATCTGAAGATCCACGGCTACAACGACAATCATCCCTTCAAGGCGATGCATGTGGAAGATGCCCCGCTGGTGAGAATCGGGCGGCATAAGTTGCGGCAGGCTATCAGCGGAACGGTTTTCCCTGTGAGTACAACTCGCCGAATTATTCTCCGGTATCGCTGAATCCTCTGGCCAGCATCGTTGAGCAGTCGCGGCATCCGGAGGCTCGCGATCTGGCGGTTAAACTGGAACAGTTCATCTGGCAGGATGTCGCCCTGCACTTCGACTCCCGCGTGGGGTTGCCCACAGGCCCCATGAGTCGCGCGTACGTCCATGATTACAGCGGATTGCTCAGCGGCACGCTGATTCTGTTGGCGCATCTGTGGCCGGATCGTTTTGAGTTCGATGTGGTCGAAGAAGTTTTTGCAAAAGGTTCGCGTAGTCAACTGCTTGATGCGCAGGTGGAGAAGGGCTTGCCATTCTTCCACGCTCATCCGGTATGGTATGCCAGTGCTACCTACCATCTGACCGAGCAGATCGAGCGGGCGATTTTTAAGAAGCCTGCGGGAACCTAGGTGCGCGGTTGCGCTGAGTCCGGCGTGATGCCCATGGGTTGGAGCAACCCTGGTGACAAGCCGCGGGAGGCACCGGAACACCATATCCTCGGGCCGCGGCGGAGCTTGCTGAGTACCTGGTATGGCAAGGCGTATAGCCTGGCACGGCGCAATACGCGATGCTGGATAATGGGCAGGCGTGCGGCTTTTACGTGACGATTGCCCGTGAGGTCCGCCGCACTCCCCAGGCTGCCACGGTCTATTACTCCCGGATGTTCTTTGACGAAAATTATCCGTTTGGCGAAACTGCGCAGAAGAGTTCCTATTTCCGCGAACAGGGCGAGGTCCGCTGCCTCCAACACCACAACACCGCCCTGGTGTGTTATAACCCAGTTCCCGTAACCGGGGTGTTTCGACGGTTGCGCACGGGCATCTTCCGGCCGCTGAAGTTTTCCCGTCCACGGGAAGTGTACGTAGGCTCAACTTACGTGGGGCACCTGAACTATCTCGGCGACGCGATGCAGCCGATTGCCATCGATGAAGGCAGTGTGTACGTGGGGATCATTCCGCTGCGGCTGACGAGCCATGATTGCGTCCGAGAAGCGCACCTGCATCTGCACACCTACGCGGACCACCTGGCGATCCTGATGTATTCCGGGGAGAATTGGGAAGCGGAGGATTCCAGTTGTGAACAGGGTTCATCCGGTTGAAGCGTAGTTTTGATCTTGCAAAAAAGTGGACATGGCAGTCTCTTACTGGGGTTCAAACTTCAGAAAGGAGAACAGACCATGTCCAGCACTATGTTGTACCACGGATAGGGTGTACGCGGCTACCGCTATGTAGGGACGAACTTCCAGGGCGGGGCCTTCCGCTTCCGGGTCGAGCAGGTTGACCGCTTTCGCTGCACGGCCTGTGGTTCCTCACAAGTGATCAAGGCCGGCCAAGTGCTACGGATGTTCCACGGTCTGCCGATTGGTTCCCGTCCAGTGTGGATCGAATTGCCTGTCCAGAGGCTCTACTGCAGCACCTGCGGCAGAACCCGCCAGGCCAAGCTGGGCTTCGCCGACGAACGGCGCAGCTACACCCGCGGCTTCGAGCGCTATGTGCTGGAACTGAGCCGGCACATGACTATCCAAGACGTGGCCCGCCATCTCCATGTGAGTTGGGATGTGGTCAAGGATATCCAGAAGCGTAACCTGCAGCAGCGTTTCGCCAAGATCAAACTCAAGTACCTGCGATACCTGGCCATTGATGAGATCAGCATGGGCCATGGTCACCGCTATTTGACAGTGGTGCTGGATATAGACTCCGGGGCGGTGGTCTTCGTGGGCGAAGGGCGCGGAACCGAAGCTCTGGAGCCGTTTTGGAAGAAGTTGCGCCGTTCCCGACCGGAAATCCGGGCCGTGGCCACAGATATGTCTCCGGCCTACACCTTGGCGGTGCGAACCCACCTGCCCAAGGCGAGCCACGTCTTCGATCACTTCCATGTCATCAAACTTTTCAACGACAGGTTTTCCGAGTTCCGCCGAGCCTTGCAGCAGGAAGCGGAAGGTCCCTTGCATCAAAAAGTTCTTAAAGGCACCCGTTGGCTGGCCCGATGAAAACCTCCAAAATTTAGCGAAAAGCAGGGGTGGTATGGAGCGTGGATTTGTTGCGCGTGGATCGAGATCTGTGACGGGGTGCGGCCAAGCTGGTAAAATGCCGCTTGGACGGATCATGTACAATGGAGTGTCACATGAAATCGATAGTGGGCCAGGATGGCCAGAAGCAATTTAGGCTCTTCGGGCAATCGAGTGGGTAAATTATACTCGAAAAAATGATTTGGTGGGCCACTGGCCGTGGTTTTCTGGCACTTGACAGGTTTTCAAAACT
>JABEVA010000224.1 GCA_013044065.1 Phycisphaerae bacterium | reverse complement strand
CCTGCCTGACGCAAAAGCCTCTGGTGGGCATGGGCCAGAAAGAGAAAAGAGGACAGATCATTGCCGATGTGCCGGCGTGCCGCAATGGTGAACTGGCGTTGGGTCGCAATGTGCTGGTGGCGTTTATGACCTACGACGGCTACAACTTTGAAGACGCCATCGTCATTAGCGAAAAGCTGGTGAAAAAGGATGTATTCACGTCGATACATATCGAGGAATTTGACATTGAAATCCGGGAAACCAAGCTGGGGCGTGAGGAGTTTACCCGGGACATCCCCAATGTCAGCGAAAAGGCCCTGAAAAATCTGGATGATGGGGGCGTGGTACGGGTAGGCACACGCGTTGGGCCGGGCGATATTCTGGTAGGGAAGGTTTCACCGAAGAGTAAGACGGAGCTTTCTCCGGAAGAAAAACTGCTGCATGCGATTTTCGGTCGGGCCGGTGAAGATGTGAAAAATGATTCGCTGGAGGTGCCGGCGGGTACGGAAGGCGTGGTGGTGGGGGCACAGCGCTTCAGCCGTCGGATGCATCTGGGTGACGAGCAGAAGAAAGAACTGCTCAAGGATCAGAAAAAGTACGCCGCGGAGATGGATGCGCGCATTGCAGCCATGTTCCGCCGGATGACCGAAGAAATCAACGAGGCCACCGGGCAGACGATGATTGATCCGTCCACGCGGCAAAAGGTGGGCAAGTCGGACTTGGACGAAGTTATCCTGGAGCAGGTGGAAGGCTTCAGTGCTAACTGGATCAAGGGTTCGGAAGAGGCTCGCAAACGCGGGGAAGAAATTTATTACCGCTATAAATCGCGACTCAATGAGCTACGCGAAGAAAAGGATCGCCGTCTGGAACACATGAAACGCGGTGACGAACTGCCGGCGGGCGTATTGGAAATGGTCAAGGTGTATTTGGCCACCAAGCGGCCGCTGTCGGTGGGCGACAAAATGGCCGGCCGGCACGGTAACAAGGGCGTCATAGCTCGTATTGTGCCGGAAGAGGATATGCCGTTCATGGAGGATGGAACCTCTGTGGAGATACTGCTGAATCCATTGGGTGTGCCGTCACGTATGAATGTCGGGCAAATTCTCGAAACCCACCTTGGTTGGGCGGCGGCGGTACTGGGTTTTCAGGCCGTGACCCCGGTGTTCGATGGCGCGACAGAGGCGGAGATTAATAAGGTGGTGGAAGAGGCCAACGAGCATGTGCGTAAGCGCCGCAAGGAAACGGCGGACAAGAAACAGCCGCCTCCGGCGGGTGAAATTTCCGTGGAAATGCCGCCGGCTTTGAAGATGACCTTGTTTGACGGTCGCACCGGCGAGCCGTTTGAGCAGAAGGTTACTGTGGGTTACATGTACATGCTCAAGCTGCACCATCTGGTGGATGACAAAATTCATGCCCGCTCCACCGGCCCGTACAGCCTCATTACACAGCAGCCCCTGGGTGGCAAGGCCCGTACCGGCGGTCAGCGATTTGGAGAGATGGAAGTTTGGGCGCTGGAAGCCTACGGGGCGGCATACGTGCTGCAGGAACTGCTGACGGTGAAATCCGATGACGTGGAAGGCCGTACAAAAATCTATGAAAGTATGGTGAAAGGCAACAACACTCTGGAGGCCGGAACACCAGTATCGTTTGATGTTCTGTGCAACGAGATCAGGGGATTGGGCCTGAACATTACGTTGGAGAAAAAGAAGGGAATATAGGTTGCTTTTCCGGTGGCTGATGGATGTGGCTAAGCGTCTTGGGTGATCCATGGCTCAAAGTTCACCTGACTCTGAGTCGTGATGGCCCGCAGGCCGCATGGTTGTTGCGGGATAAGCACCCGCGACACAGTGTTGGCCGGGCGTATCACGCGGCGTTTTCCGCGGGGTGGCACCATGAACGGGAACAAGCCAACCGCAAGATCGCTGGTGGCCCGCTGCCTCAAGAGCCATCAGCCCGAAAGTTTACGCTGGCGGCGAAAGAAATCGTGCGTGCTGGTGCAACCGGATAAATCAGGAGTTCGGGCTTTTGAATATAACGGCAACCTGGCGGATACGGAGGCGGAAATTCGCGACCACGAGTGGCAACCTCCGGACCTTCTGCTGGTTCCCGTTCTGCCGCCCGATGCGGATGATCGGTGCCGGAAGGAAAATGAATCTTAACTCTTTGTCAGGAGATCAATAATATGGCTGAAATTGTATACGACCGGATTAATGATTACGGTGGCGTCAAAATTACGCTGGCCAGCCCCAACGATATTCGTTCCTGGAGCTTTGGTGAGGTCAAAAAGCCGGAAACCATCAATTACCGAACATACCGTCCGGAACGGGATGGACTGTTTTGCGAGCGCATCTTCGGTCCGGAACGGGATTGGGAATGTGCCTGCGGTAAATACAAAGGCACCAAATACAAGGGTGTCATCTGTGATCGTTGCGGGGTGAAAGTTACACACAGCCGGGTCCGTCGAAAACGCATGGGCCATATCACCCTTGCCGCGCCGGTCGTGCATATCTGGTTTTTCAAGGCCATGCCGAGTCGACTGGGCAACCTGATTGACATGAAGACCAGCGACCTGGAGAAGGTCATCTACTACCAGGATTACTGTGTGACCAATCCGGGCAATACGCCGCTGAAGCGCAAGCAGCTTCTCTCGGAAGATGAATACCGCGAAGCTCGCGAAAAGTACAAGGAAGACTTTGAATGTAAAATGGGGGCCGATGCGGTCCACGCGCTGTTGGCCTCGATGGATCTCGCGGAGGTCTCCGCTAAAATTCGCCTCGATATTGAGAACACCAACAGCAAGCAGAAGACCAAGGATCTGACCAAGCGGCTGAAAATTGTAGAGGCCATCCGCAAGTCGGAAAACAAGTCCGACTGGATGATTTATGAAGTCATACCGGTGATTCCACCGGATCTTCGGCCTCTGGTGCTGCTGGAGTCCGGCAATTTTGCCACCAGTGACCTCAACGATTTGTATCGGCGCATCATCAACCGCAACAACCGCCTGAAGAAACTCTGCGATCTCAACGCCCCGGAAGTGATTATCCGCAATGAAAAGCGGATGCTTCAGCAGGCCGTCGATTCGCTTTTTGACAATGGCCGGTGCCGTCGCCCTGTGCTCGGCTCGTCCAATCGTCCGCTCAAGTCGCTCACGGATATGATCAAGGGAAAACAGGGTCGTTTCCGCGAAAATTTGCTGGGCAAGCGGGTGGATTATTCCGCCCGTTCGGTCATCGTTGTAGGTCCGGAACTGAAGATTCACCAGTGCGGTATGCCCAAGAAAATCGCCTTGGAATTGTTCCAGCCGTTTATTATCCGCAAGCTCAAGGAATATGGTCTGGCTGACACCATCAAATCGGCCAAGAAGATGATTGAACGCCGGGATCAGGAAATCTGGGACATCCTGGAAGAGGTCATCAAGGGGCACCCCGTGATGCTCAATCGGGCTCCCACGCTGCACCGCATGGGTATTCAGGCGTTTGAACCGGTATTAATTGAAGGCAACGCCATTAAGATACACCCGTTGGTGTGCAAGGGCTTCAATGCCGATTTCGACGGCGACCAGATGGCGGTGCATCTGCCTTTGTCCATTGAAGCCCAGGCGGAAGCGCATGTGCTGATGTTAGCGACGCATAATATTTTCTCACCCGCCAACGGTTCTCCGATCATCGGCCCGTCGCAGGATATCGTCTTGGGAATTTACTACATCACCACCATGCGCCGCGGTGAAGCGGGAGAGCGTCCGGAAGGGCGCGAGCTGGCCTTCCGTGATTTTCATGAAGCGTGGTTGGCCTTTGATGAGCGGAAAATCGGAATGCACACGCCCATTCGTGTGCGCATCAACCGTGATGCGGTCGTCAGCGGCCAAAACAAGGGGGCGGAGCCGGTACCGGCCAATCGCTCAATTATCACCACGGTGGGCCGCTGTTTGTTCAACGATATTCTGCCCGCGAAAATGCCGTTTTACAATTACGCCCTTTCCAGCAAGGGCGGCAGCCGCGTGATTGCCGATTGCTACCGCATTTTGGGCCGGCCCGCCACCATCAATTTGCTCGATGATATGAAGGAGCTTGGTTTCAAACGGTCCACGCTGGCGGGCCTGAGCTTCGGTATCACTGATCTGCGCATTCCCGGTCGTAAAGCCCAGATCATTGAGGAGTCTCAGAAAAAAGCCGATCGGGTCGAAAAAAACCTGAACCTCGGAGCCATTACTGAACGCGAGCGCTATAACCAGCTTCTGGACATCTGGGCGCACGCTCGTGAGGAAGTGACCAAAGACATGATGCAGGAGTTGGAACACGATACCCGTGACGCGAAAAACACGCTCTTGCCTCCTAATGATTCCCGCGGCAAGCCCTACCTGAACCCCATATTTCTGATGGCTGATTCCGGTGCCCGTGGTAACGTGGACAACTTCCGGCAGTTGGCCGGTATGCGGGGTTTGATGAGCCGACCTTCGGGCGAAATCATGGAAACCCCCATCCGCACCAATTTTCGGGAAGGTCTCTCGGTGTTGGAATACTTCACGTCCACCCACGGTGCCCGTAAGGGTCTGGCGGATACCGCGCTGAAAACGGCGGACTCGGGTTATCTGACGCGCAAACTCGCTGACGTGGCCCAGAATGTGATTGTCAGTCAGCACGACTGCGGTACGCAAAATGGCATCAAAAAGAGTGCCATTTACAAGGGGGACCAGGTTGATGTACCCCTGCGGGAAATTATTGTCGGTCGCTGCGCCGCCGATTCCTTGGTCAACCCCATCACCGATGAAGTGATCGTCAAGGAAGGCCAGATCATCACCGATGCGGTGGCCCGGAAAATCGAAGACCTGAATATGGAGACCGTGCGGGTGCGCAGTCCGCTTACGTGTGAGGCCCCCACGGGTGTGTGCGCCTGCTGCTACGGTGTGGATTTGTCTACCAATGCCTTGGTGGAAGAGGGCATGGCGGTGGGTATTATCGCGGCCCAGTCCATCGGAGAACCGGGCACGCAGCTTACCATGCGTACCTTTCACACCGGTGGTTCCGCTACACGTATTTTGGAGAAAAACGATGTGCGTTCCGGCGTGGCGGGCATCGTGGAATATCGTGACCTCAACGCGGTGGAGTCGCGGGATGCCGAAGGTAACAAGCACACAATGGTGCTCAAACGCAACGGCGAAATCCTGGTGCGGGATGCCAAAGGCCGCGAATTGGAAAAGTATAAAATTCCCTATGGCGCGACCCTGCACGTGAAGGATGGTGAAAGTGTTCGCGCTGGTCAGCAGCTTTGCAACTGGGATCAGCACCGAACGCCCATTCTGGCGGAAAAGGCGGGCGTCATCAAATTTGAAGACATTCAGGAAGGCGAAACGGCCCGTGTGGAAAGCGAAGGCAAAGGTGGCAGCAAACGCCTGGTCATCGTGGAACACCGCGGCGAACGCCATCCGCGAATTGTAATTGAAGATCCCGATGACGGTAAAATTCTGGACTTCCACTATCTGCCGGCCAAGGCCCGTATCGACGTGGATGCCGGTCAAAAGGTGCAGCCTGGTACACTGCTGGCCCGGCAGCCGCGGGAAATCAAAGGTACCTCCGATATCACCTCCGGTTTGCCGCGGGTGACGGAAATCTTTGAGGCTCGTAAACCCAAGGATACGGCAATCATGGCTGAGATTTCCGGTACGGTGGAATTGCGAAACGACAAGCGTCGCGGCAAGATGACCATCATTATCCGGGGTAGCGGCGATGTGGAAAAGGATCATCACGTGCCGCAGGATCGACAGTTGCGCGTGCATACGGGCGATCAGGTGGAAGCGGGCGATCCCTTAATCGACGGTCCCATGGTGCCGCATGATATTCTTCGCATTAAGGGTGAGGATGCCTTGCAGGAATATCTTATCACTGAAGTGCAAAATGTTTATCGCACGCAGAATCAGCGGATCAGCGACAAGCACATTGAAGTGATTGTTTCGCAAATGCTGCACAAGGTTAAAGTCGAGCATCCGGGTGACACGGCCTTTCTGCCGGGCGAAGTGCTGGATAAGTTCCGTTTCCGCCGTGGGAATGAAGCGGTGGCCAAGCTGCATCGCGTTGAAGATCCAGGCGATAGCGAACTGACTATCGGCACCCTGCTTACCCGTGAGCAGGTCAAAGAAGTGGTCGCGACGGTAGAAGGCAAAGGTGGCAAGCCACCCAAAACCCGCCGAGCGCGGCCGGCCAATGCTAAAACGCTGCTCCTGGGTATTACCAAGGCCAGCCTGCAAAGTGAATCGTTTGTATCCGCGGCAAGCTTCCAGGAGACCACCAAGGTGCTTACCGAGGCGGCTTTGGCCGGTCGTGAAGACACCCTGCAAGGATTGAAGGAAAATGTCATTCTCGGACATTTGATTCCGGCCGGGACGGCTTTCCGGCAGTATCAGAATCTGCAGATATCGCACCTCGGCGAGCCGGTGCCGGAAACGGATATGGAAATTCCCATCATCAATCGACTCCCACTGGCGGAAGCCATGCGGGTAACGGCGGGCGCTGCCGCAACTGCTGAATCCGTGGTCACCGAATCGGCCGCCACGGAGTCTTCTGTGGTAGTGGCCGAGCCACCCAAAGAGACTGCCGGAGCCTGACGCGGGAAAATTGGCATTCCAAAGGTTAAAGGGCCGATCTTGTCTTTTACAACATCGGCCCCTTTTTTTTGACCATGCTTGGATTCTGGGGGATGTGGTTGGATCGGGTGTGCCGCCATCACCATCAAGTCGGCATACGCCAGGCGAGCCGCTGCGTCAGCGCCGTGAAGATTTTGGTGCCGTTGGCCATTGGGATTCCTGATGTTGCAGCCCCAGCCTGGATCATCAACAGCGCGATGATAAATCACGCATGCAGCGGGC
Source organism: Phycisphaerae bacterium (assembly GCA_013044065.1). GTDB lineage: Bacteria > Planctomycetota > Phycisphaerae > WQYP01 > WQYP01 > JABEVA01. Next base: position 195 of record JABEVA010000224.1, on the reverse strand, counting down.
GGGTGCTCTTGAAACGCATGGCCACACGCGAACGCCGGCTGCTGGTGTTCTGGCAGAATGGAGGCGGTCCGATTGCCCCGCCGCACCCGAGCTTAGCCCAACTTTCGCAAAACTACCCCTAAAACCGCCTTGGCGCTAGCGCCAAGGCCGAAAGTCTGTACATCAAGCCGTCAACCGGCTTGGCAAAAAACCGAT